>DATLGW010000791.1:0-9680 GCA_035540315.1 Burkholderiaceae bacterium
GTCGTGATCGCCGCCGTCGCCTTCCAGCCGTTGCAGAACTCGGCTAGCATCGGTCGCGATCGAACGCCGGAGTGGCTGGGGGGACGGTGACCAATGCGGTGACCGGTGCGGCAAGCACCGGCGCGCGCGCAGCGCTGACGCTGCGCGCGCTGCTGTTGTGCCTGATGCTCGCGCAGATGATCCCGTTCGGGCTGCTGGCGGCGGGCGTGCTCGGCTATTACTGGGACGAGCAGCACACCCGGCTGCACAACACGATTCGAGACACGGCGGCCACGAAGGCGGAGGTCATCGAGGGGGATCTCGAGTCGACGCAACGGGCGCTCATGTTCCTCGGCACGTCGCCGCTGCTCGTCCGCGACTTTGCGGCGTTCCGGGAACGGGTGGCCCAAGCGGCCGCGCTGTATGCGGCCTGGTCGAACGTCGTGCTGCTGGCCGAGGACGGGCGCCAGCTGATCAATCTGCGCGCATCGGCGGATCAGCCGCTGCCGAACTCGGGCGACCGGCCGCATCAGATCGAAGCGATCCGCACCGGACGGGCGCAGGTGTCCGACGTGTTCATTGGACGGGTAACGGGCGAGCCGGTCGTCGACGTCGTGATTCCGGTGCAGCGGCCGGGAGAGAATCGCTATCTGCTCAGTGCCAGCCTGAGCCTGCCGCACCTGGCTGCGCGGCTGTCGCACAAGCTGCAGCCGTTGGAGGTCGCAGCGATCCTCGATCGAAGCCTGCGTTACGTCAGCCACAGCACCGATCCCAGCGTCTATGTCGGGCTGCTGCCCGACGATCACCTGCTGGAGGCGATCCGCGCAGCGCCATCGGGGACCACGGAAGTCGTCGACCGCAGCGGAACCCGCAGCCTGATTGCCTGGGCGCCGGTCGACAGCGCGGGCTGGACCGTGCTCTACGAGCGCCGCACCGATGCGGCGACGCTGCCCGGCACGCTCGGGACGCTGGCCCTGGTATGGCTCGCCATCCTGCTGCTGGGCATCGCAATGGCGGCGCTGGTGTCGCGGCGGCTCGCCAGCGTGGCGTCGCAGCTGGCACTGGCGGCGCAAAACGTCGGACGCGACTCCGGCAAGGACGCAGCGGCGAGCGTCGGGGGCATCGCGGAATTCGCCGCGATCGAGGCGGGGGTGGTATCGGCGAACCAGCGGCTGGCGCAGGAAGCGCAGGCGCGCCGCCAGGCCGAGGAGGAACGCGACCATCTGATGCAGCAGGAGCACCAGGCGCGACAAGCCGCCGAGACGGCGAACCGCGCGAAAGACGAGTTCCTGGCCGTGCTCGGACACGAGTTGCGCAATCCGATTGCGGCAATCCTGAACTCGGCGCATCTCGTTCGCCGGGTGCCTGGCGCCGACGAGCAGACCCGCGCGGCGGCCGACATCATCGTGCGGCAGGCCGGGCACTTGCAGGTGATGATCGAAGACCTGCTCGACATCAGCCGGATCACCGCCAGGAAGCTGGTGCTGTCGATGCGCCCGGTGTCGCTGCCGCAGGTGGTCGACGCTGCGGTGCAAGGACTGCGTGCGGCCGCGATGCTCGATCGGCACGATCTGCGGGTCGATCTGCCCGACGAACCGCTGTGGGTCGACGGCGATCCGGATCGGTTGGCACAGGTCGTCGTCAACATCGTGACGAACGCATTGCGCTATACCCCCGAAGACGGCGCAATCCACGTGCAGTTGCGCCGGCAGGGCGACGACGCGGTGCTGAAGGTGATCGACACCGGCATCGGCATGACGCGCGATACGCTCGCCCGCGCGTTCGATCCGTTCTTCCAGGCGCCGGCTGCCGACGAGCGGCGGATACGAAAGGGCCTGGGGGTGGGGCTGTCGCTGGTGGACCGTCTGGTGCGGCTGCACGGCGGCCGCGTCGCTGCCGCCAGTCCGGGGCCCGGTCTCGGCTCGACGATTACCGTGACCCTGCCGCTCGCGATGCGCGCGGCCGGCGCCGCCGAGGCGCCGGCCGCAGATCGCGAGGCCTGATTGCCGGGGCGGGGTCGCCGGTGTTCAGGCGACTTTGACGCTCACCCGGCGCGGCTTGGCTTCTTCGGCCTTCGGAATCCGCAGCTGCAGCACGCCGTCCTTGAACTTCGCGTCGATCTTCGACGCATCGAGCTCCGGGCTCAGCGTGAAGCTGCGTTCGTAATACGGATCGCGAATCTCCGAGTGCACCAGCTCGATGTTCTCGGGGAAAGACTGCAGCACGATCGCACCTTCGATCAGCAGCGTGTCCCCGTTCAGCCGCACGCTCAGCTGATCCTTCGGCACGCCCGGCATGTCCAGCGCAAGGGTGAAGCCGGCCTCGTCCTCGATGATGTCCACCGGCGGCAGCATCGCCGGGACGCCGTCAGGCCGGCGCTGCTCGCTGCCGGCTCCGCGCTGAACCTCGGTCTGCTCGCTGCGCTGCACGTTGCCGCGGCTGGATTTCGTCACTTGATTCTGCTCGGCCATGTCGTTCGCTCCTCAGCTGATCTGGATCTGGCGTGGCCGCGACGACTCGCGCTTGTGCACCGTCACGCGCAGGATGCCGTCGCGATAGGTGGCGTCGACCTTGCCCGGATCGGCATCGGTCGGCAGGCTGACGACGCGCCGGAACTTGCCGCCGAAGCGCTCCTGCGCGTACACGACATGCTTGTCCGAGTCGGATTTCGGGGCCGCCCGCTCGCCCGACAGGATCAGCAGCCCCTTGTCGATCGTCAGATCGATCGAGTTCGGGTCGAGCCCCGGCGCGAACGCGAGCACCTCGATCGTCTCCGGCGTCGTGCCCACGTTCAGCGGCGGAAACCCCGCCCGCTGCATTGCCCGAATGTTGCGTGCGCCCGCGGGCGCACCGAACAACTGGTCCATCTGCTCGCGCAGCCGGTCCAGTTCCCTGAAGACGTCGTTCGAGAACCGCATCATCCCGTCCATCGTTGCCTGGCTCCTTCGTTGGTCGCTCGGACCGGCATGCAGTCGAGGCGACCGCGCCGGGCCGAATTGCCGAATCTCGGGCGGCGCCGGCGGCCCGCGCGCCGCGGGTCGACCACGCCGTCGCTACGAACGTGGGGTTCCAGCGCAGCGCTTTCAAGGCCCGCCGGAACGCCGGGAGCGCGACGCCGTGCAGCGGGCGCGGCCGCGGGCTAGCGAGGATGATCGGCGCCGGGCTGCGATTCCGCGTCGCCTGCGGATTCGCTGATGGAGTCTCGCACCGGGCGGCCTTGCGGCGCGGCGGCTGTCGCCGCGGCGCGCGCGCGGCACGACTCCAGCGCCAGGCCGCTCAAGCCCGTGCAATGCAGCTGCTTGTTCTCCAGGTACGCCGCCTCGATCGACGGCAGCACCGGATTGCTTGCCTCGGCGGCGGCGGGCAGACCCGGCGAATCGCCGGGGGCGGCTGCGGCGCGATCAGGCGCAGTCGTTGCGGCGGGCGCATTGCCGGCGGTTTCGGCACCGGCGGACGGTTGCTGGGCGGCGGCCGTCATTGCGGCACAAAGCCCCAGCGCGAGAACCCAGGCCGGACGATTCATGACGTGCGACTCGTATTGGGGAAGCACCGGGGAGCGAGCAGACCGCGTGCCCGCGGTATCGATTCGCGCCGAGCCCTGCAATCGGCCCGGCAACGGGAACGCGCGCCGCGCACCCGCGGCGCGGTCAGCGGCGCTGCTGCCGAGCGATCAACGGCTGCAACGGCAGCGTTCCGGCGACGCGGCGATCGTAGTAGCTGCGCAGCGCCCACAGCTCCTGCAGCACCGGGTAAGGAAAACCTTCGCGGCCGGCCCGTTCGTCGACCAGCAGCGATTCGATCGCCCGCTCGAAGCCGCCGCGGTCGTGCCAGACCGCGGCCAGCCGATTGACGATGTGGCCGAAATCGGACGCGGTATAACGCAGCGAAACCGATGCAGGCAGCCGTCGCAGCAGCGCGCGCCCGAGCTCGTTGACGGGTTCGCGTGGCGCGACGGGCGGCGGTTCGCGCTCGGCGGCAGTCGCTGCACGCGACGGCGGCGGTGCGCGGCGGGGTTCGATCGGGTTCTTCATCGGCGGGGGCTTCGTCGGGTGGCGCAGCAAGCGCTGCGCGGTGTTGCCAGGGCCGCCGATCCTAATAGGGCCGCCGCCGCGCGCTCAGCTGTGGATAACCGAGCCTTGCGCGGTCCGCTCGCGGCGCAGGAGCCGGCGAGGCGGGAACGTCGCTTGCTTTGAGAGGGCTGCCACACATCCTTTCGGAGGAGTAGGTCATGAAATATGCAGTCCTGTTGAGCTTCGCGGCGCTGACGCTGGGCGCTTGCACGCATACGACCGAGCGCGAGCGCGTGGTCGTCGAGCCGCAACGCGGCAGCAGCACGGTGGTCGTGCCGGGAACCACCACGCCGGGCCGGACCAACGAGACGACGGTGGTCGTCCCCCGCTGATCGGCCTGGGGCGTTGCGCCGCGGCAAACGCGGGCGACGGCGCGGGGGCGGCTGGGTTGCGCCGCCCCCGTTTGCTTCTGGATCGGACCGCGCGCCGAACGGCAGCGCCGGCGCTCGCCGGACGCTGCACTCGGGCCGCGGCTGCGGATTAGGCGGCGCGGCGCCGCCGAACGCCTCGCTGCAACTCGGCCGGATCGCGCTGCAGTTCGGTCTTGCGCTGCATCATCGTCTCGCCGAGTTCGAGCAGATCGAGGTCCGTCTTCTTCACCTTCGGGAACATCTGCTTTTCTTCTTCCTCGATGTGGTGGTTGACGTATTCGCCGAGCACGGTGAAGCGCGCGTCGTACAGCGGCTCGTCGGGCTGCGCCGATTGCAGCTCGGCAATCAGCTGCTTCGCCGCCATGTGCTCGACCTCCGCCTCGTCCAGCATGTCCTCGTCATCGAGCTCGGCGCGGACCGCTGGATAGAACAGCTCCTCCTCGAGCTGCGCGTGGATCGTCAGCGCCAGGCAGGCCTGCTGAACCAGTTCGCGCTTCTGATCGGGGTCGGCTTCCTCCTTCTTCTTCTGCAGTTTCGCGAACTCGCGAAACAGCTTCTTCGCCTCGCGGTGCTCCTGCGTCAGCAACGCGATCGCATTCTGGCGGCGCGTCCGAGATGCGCCGGCTCGAGTGGCCATGGAAGTATCTCCGGAAAGAACGTCGGGACTCGAGCGGACGCAACTGCCGTGCCCGCAACCGCAGCGCCGCGAGCCCGCGCTTCAGGCTTGGACAGTGATGGGCGGCGCCGGGCGCCGCGGTTGCTGCCGATCAGTGACGGTCGCGCAGACCGGAGACGCCGGCCTTCGTTGCACAGTGATTGCAGCAGTAGAAGCGGTCGTTCGCCTCGAGGCCGTGGCCGACGATCTTCAGGCCGCAGTGGGCGCAGGTCGGCGCCATCACGTGAATCGCACACTCGAAGCTGTCGAACGTGTGCGTCTCGCTGCCGCGCACGATCTGAAACGTCTTGTCGTAGTCGTTGCCGCAATGCTCGCAGCGTGCCATGTGAGCCTCCATGTTTCCCGGACCCGTCGATCCAGTGTACGCGCGCGCAGCGCGTTCGCTGCGCAAGCCCATGACACCGCCCTCGCAATACGTGTTCCACCGACCTGCCGCCGCGCATGCACCAGCCGATTGCTGGCTATTCAGCGCTGTTTCGGCCGCAGTGCCGAAGGGTGCAGCATCGGGAACTCGGGGGCTTCAAGCGGCTCGCCGTGCTTCAGCGACAGCCCCGGGAACGGCGGCGACGTGGCGCCGCCGCGGTCGGCATACGTCGCGTCGTCGCCGACCCAGCGTGACGAGAACACCCGGCGCATGAAACGCGAGCGGTTGCCCGGAGCGCCGTGGACGGTACGGAACGTGAAAGCGATCGCATCGCCGGGGTCGAGCTGCGCGGCGATCACGCGCAGCCGTGCGCGCGCGGCATCGATGTCCGGGAGCTCGTCGAAGCCGTCGCGCGCATAGAGCGGCGTGCCGTCGAAACGCCGCGGCCGGAAGCTGCGGCCCCAGCGGTGCGAGCCGGCGATGCACTCCATCGACACGTCGCGTGCGACCGGGTCCAGCGGCGTCCAGAAGCTGACGTTCTGCGCGCCGTCGACGCAGTAATACGGCTGGTCCTGATGCCAGGGCGTGACGGTGCTGGTGCCGGGCTCCTTCACCAGCACGTGGTCGTGGAAGAAGCGTGCGGTGCGCGAGCGCATCAGCGCGGCCGCGAGCGCGGCTGCAGGCGAATCCACGATGAAATCGCGGAATTCGGCGATCCGCTGCCAGTTGCAGAAATCCTGAAAGAACGGCGCGCTGCCGTCGGCGGGGCGGTAGGTCCGCTGAAGCGCGCTCGGATCGCCCAGCAGGCTTCGACGCCAGCGCGCAGCGGCTCGACCCAATCGCGGAACACGCCGCGCAGCACCAGCACGCCGTCGGATTGGAACTGCTCGATCTGCGGTTCGGTCAGCATCGGGGCAGCCCGCTGCAGCTCAGCCGTCGTCGCGCAGCGCGAGCGCGCCCAGCACGTTGACGATCAGGCGCACGATCGCGAGCGCCGTGATGCCGTTGACGTCGAGCGACGGGTAGTGCTCGGCGAAGCTGATGCCGACCAGCCGCCCGCGGCGCGCGAGACCGACCAGCAGATCCGCGGCTTCGTCGAACGCCAGGCCGCCCGGCAGCGGCGCGCTCGTTCCGGGCATCACCGACGGGTCGACGCCGTCGCAGTCGAAAGCGACGTAGCAGCGCTCGGCGGGCTCGAACTCGTCGAGCACGCGCTGCACGCCGCTGCGCCTGATCTCGCGCGCCGTCACGATCGCGTTGCCGCGCTCGAGCGTGTCGCGCACGTCGGCGCTACGCGCGCTGCCCACGCCGCGGATCCCGCAGTGGACGATGCGCCGCACCCACGGCATCTCGGCGGCGCGGCGCATCGGGCTCGAGTAGCCGTCGCGAACCCCGCCGACTTCGTCGCGATAGTCGATGTGCGCGTCGATCTGCAGCACGCTCATCGGCGGTTCGCCGCGAAAGCCGCGGATCGCCAGCGCGGTGACCGAGTCGTCGCCGCCGAGCACGATCGGCACCGCCCCGGCGCGCACGATCGCGGCGACCGCGTCGGTTGCGCGCGCCGCGCAGGCGCCGATCTGCTGCGCATCGGGCGCGACGTCGCCGCAGTCGACCAGTCGCAACGGTCCTCGAGAATCGAGCGCTGCGCCCAGGTCGAAGTCGTGGTGGCCGATCATCCGGCCGAAACGCCGCGCGCGCTCGCGGATCGCGCGCGGCGAATCGAGCGGCCCGCCGGCGGGCGGCGGCATCGCATACGGGATGCCCTGCGGAACTCCCAGGACCGCGTAGCGTGCGCCGCTTTCGGCCAGCGCCTGCAGCGGCGCATATCGGGCGCCGAGGAATTCCTGACCAAGCGGCGGCGGGACCGTTTCCGGCGCGCTCATCGCGTGCTGCGCTTGCGCGTTTCGGCCGGCGTCGACACCGCGCGGCACGGGGCTTGCGCGTTTGCCATGACGTGGAATATTGTCCCGTCACATGGCAAAACGCAACGTCGATCTGCTGCTGTTGAACTCGGGCGAGCTGTTGACCTGTGCCGGCCCGGCCGAAGGAATTCGCGGGGCGGCGCTCGAGCGGGTCGAGCGGCTCGAAGGCGGCGCGGTCGCAATCGACGCGGGCCGCATCGTCGCGATCGGACCGAGCGAGCAGATCGAGCGGCAGTTCGATGCGACCGAGCGGATCGATGCGGGCGGGCGATTGGTCAGCCCGGGGCTGGTCGACCCGCACTCGCACCTGCTGTACGGCGGCACCCGTCACGAGGAGTATGAATCGCTGCTGACCTCGCGCGGCGCGCCGCCGACGATGGAGCGGGGAATCCAGTCGACGGTGCGCCGCACCCGCGATGCCGACGATGCGGCGCTGCAGGCGCAGGCGCAGGCCGACCTGGACCTGATGCTCGCGCACGGGACGACGACGCTCGAGGCGAAGACAGGCTACGGACTGCGGATGGACGACGAGCTGCGGCTGCTGCGGCTGACGGCCACGCTGCGGCATGCGGTCGACGTGGTGCCGACGTTCCTGCCGCTGCACGTGCTGCCGGACGAATACGCGGCGCGGCGGGGCGACTACATCGGCGAGGCGATCGCGGCGCTGCCGCAGGCGGCTCGGCTGGCGCGTTATTGCGACGTCAGCTGCGATCCGAGCTGCTTCACCGCCGACGAATGCGCGGCGGTCGGCGAAGCGGCGCTCGGGCTCGGGATGCGGATCCGGGTGCATGCCGATCAGACCGGCGATGCCGGCGGCGCGGCGCTCGCGGCGCGGCTGCACGCGTCGGCTGCCGATCACCTGGACTACGCGAACGACGAGGGCCTGCGCGCGATGGCGGCCGCCGGCACGGTCGCGACGCTGCTGCCCGGCGTGACGCTGCACCTGTGCGAGATGACGCCGCGGTTGCGCAACGGTTCGCTCGAGGCGCCGTCCAAGCCGTTCCTGCCGCAGCTGGCGCGGCGGGCGATCGACGCCGGCGTCGTCGTCGCGTTGTCGACCGATTACAACCCGGGCAGCTGCCCGACGCAGTCGATGCAGATCGTGATGCAGCTGGCTGCACGGCTGTTCCGGCTCAGCTATGCGGCGGTGTGGAACATGTGCACGCTCAACGCGGCGCGCGCGCTCGATCTGTCGCACGACCGCGGCAGCATCGAGCTCGGAAAGCGCGCGGACCTCCTCGTGTGGACCGTGCCGGCGCACGGGCTGGCAATCAACCGTTTCGGCGTCAATCAGGTCGATACCGTCATCGCCGCCGGACGCGTCGTCGCGCGCGATGGGCGCATCATCGACAGTGCGGTCAGATCATTCGTACAACCGGCATAACGCCGCCATGGGAGGTCACATGTCGCTCAAGGTACGCAGCCAACTGCTGCTCGCTGCCGTCGTTTGCGCCCTCGCCGCTCCGGCGGCCGCGCAGCCGATCCGCATCGGTTTCCACGCGCCGCTGACCGGCTTCGCCGCATCCGACGGCAAGTCGGCGCTGAACGGCGCCGAACTCGCCGTCGAACAGATCAACGCCGCAGGCGGCGTCAACGGCCGCAAGCTCGAGCTGGTCGTGCAGGACGACCAGGCCAAGCCCGACCAGGCGGTGCCGCTGGCGAACAAGTACATCGGGGACGGCCTGAAGATCGTCGTGTCGGGCAGCTACTCCGGGCCGACGCGCGCGTCGGCCGGCGTGTTCCAGCAGGCGAAGATCCCGTACATCTCGGCCTATGCGATCCATCCGGACATCACGCGCGCCGGTGATTACGTGTTTCGCACGTCGTTCATGGGCGAGGTGCAGGGTCGCGCCGCAGCGAAGCTCATCGGCGAGCACCTGAAGAAGAAGCGGGTCACGCTGGTCACGTTGAACAACGACTTCGGCCAGGCGCTGTCGACCGGGTTCAAGGAGGTGGCCGGCAAGTTCGGGCTCGAGATCGCCAGCGAGTACACCTACGCCATGGGCGACCGGCAGTTCGGCTCGATCGTCGCCAGCGTGCGGCGCGACAACCCGGAGGTCCTGTACGTGTCCGGGTATTTCTTCAACGGCGGCCCGCTGGTCGCGCAGCTGCGCGCGGGCGGGGTGACCGCGCCGATCGTCGGCACCGAAGGCTTCGACACGCACAACTTCATCGCGATCGCGAAGGACGCCGCCGAGGGCGTGATGATCACGACCTCGCTCGACCGCGACAGCAAGGCGCCGGCGATGCGCAAGTTCATCGACGACTACGAAGCGAAATACAAGACGCCGGCCGACA
>DATLGW010000792.1:0-2898 GCA_035540315.1 Burkholderiaceae bacterium
GGCACGATCATGGTCGCGAACGTGCTGTTCGTGATCATCCCCGGGCAGCGCGCCATGGTGCAGGCCAAGGCGCTCGGCCAGCCGCTGGATCCGGCGCACGGCGAGCGCGGCAGCGTGGCAACGACGAAAGCGACTCCGAGCGCGGCCAGGCCGGCCAGCGCGAGCTGCGGGCGCAGCGTGCCGCGATGCCGCATCACCCAGAACAGCCGGATCGCGGCGCCGGCCACGCCGAGCAGCACCAGCAGCAGCCAGTTCCAGCGGTGGTTCGTCAGCGCGGCGTAATGGTTGCTGATCATCGTGAACAGCACCGGCAGCGTGAAATAGGTGTTGTGCACGCTGCGCTGCTTGCCGCGCTCGCCGTGCGCCGGATCCAGCGGCTGGCCGAGCGCCTTGGCCTGCACCATGGCGCGCTGCCCGGGGATGATCACGAACAGCACGTTCGCGACCATGATCGTGCCCAGCACCGCGCCGAAGTGGATGAACGCGCCGCGGCCCGAGAAGCTGCGGCACAGCGCCCATGCGAGCAGCGTGCACAGCGCGAGCAGCACCAGCGCCAGCGCCGGCTCGTTGCGCCCCAGCCGGCTGCGGCACAGCGCGTCGTAGACCAGCCAGCCGGCGACGATCGATCCGATCCCGATCCCGATCCCTGCCGGCTTCGACCACGCCGCCACCCCCGGGTCGATCAGGTACACCTCAGCGCCGACGTAGTAGATCAGCACCAGCAGGAACATGCCCGACAGCCACGTCGAGTACGCCTCCCACTTGAACCAGTGCAGCGGCTCGGGCAGCTCGGGCGGCGCGGTCGCGAATTTCTGCGCGCGGTAGAACCCGCCGCCGTGGACCGACCAGACTTCGCCGCCGACGCCCAGCCGCTCGCCCTCGTCGCGATAACGCGGCGGCTGCAGGTGCGAGTCGAGCCAGATGAAGTAGAACGACGACCCGATCCAGGCGATTCCGGCGATCAGGTGGAACCAGCGGCCCAGCAGGTTCAGCCACTCGAGGAGCTCGGCCTGCATCGGCTCCTCAGCTGCCGCGGTACGTCGAATACGACCACGGCGACACCAGCAGCGGCACGTGATAAGTCGCGTCGGCGTCGGCGATGCCGAACTCGATCGTCACGCGGTCGATGAACGGCGGATCGGGCAACTCGACGCCACGCCGGCGGAAATGGTCTCCGGCGGCGAACACCAGCCGATACCGTCCGCATTCCAGCTCGCTGCCCGACAGCAGCGGCGAGTCGGTGCGGCCGTCGGCATTCGTGACCGTGTCGCGCAGCAGCTGCCAGTCCTCGCCGTGCTGCCGGTACAGCTGCAGCGACACGCCGGCGGCCGGCCGGCCCGCCGCGGTATCGAGCACGTGCGTGGACAGCTTGCGCATGTCGCGTTCTCCTGCGTCGATCGTTGCGGGTCAGGCGCTGCGGCCGCGAGGGCGGCCGTGATCGAGCGCCGCGGCGCCCGGCGCGGGCGCCGCCGGATCGGATCCGAGCAGCTCGGTCAGGCGCAGTCGCGAGATCTCGGCGACCTGCGCGATCGCATTCTGCAGCTCCTGCTCGCGCGTGTTGCGCAGCCGCGCTTCGAGCGTGCCGAAGATCGCCGGCTTGCGGTTCAGCCGCACTGCGATGATTGCCGGGAACCCGAAACGTTCGCGGTAGGCGCGATTGAGCTCGCGCAGCCGCTCGAGCTCGTCGCGCGCGAGCGCGTTCAAGCCCGCGCTCGACTGCTCGGCGACCGATTCGGCGGTCATCGCGCCGGCCGCGGCCTCGCGACCGGCGAGTTCCGGATGCGCATTCAGCAGCGCGAGCTTCTCGTCTCCGGTGGCCGATTGCAGCGCGCCGTACAGCGCGAGTTGCAGATCGAGCCGCGACGCGAACGGCCGGCGGGCGAACGCGCGCTCGGCCAGCCACGGCGAGCGCTCGAAGACCGGGCCGAACGCGCGGCAGAACGCGGCCGTGTCCATCGCATTGATCGTCGCGAGATCGAGCATCGGGCGATTCTAGCGGCCGGTGCGGAGCGAGGCCCAGCGCGGCGGAGCGAAAGGCGGCAAGAAAGCTCCAGCGCCGCGGCGCGCAGCCGGCTAACAGGCTTCAGCGCGGCGCCAGCGGCGGCGGGAACGCCGACGCATGATGGTTGACGATTCGCCAGCCGTCGACGCCGAGCCGGTAGGCGAAGCTGAAGCGGGCCGCGAACGCGGGTTCGCCGGCGCGCGCCGGTGCGATCGTGTAGGTGCCGGAGTTCACCGCCACCGCCCCCAGCACGCGCGGGCGCTGGTCGCCCAGCGCGATCCGTCCGGCGCCGCCCGGCGCGGCGCACAGGCGCTCGTAGTGCTGCCGGATCGCAGCAGGGTTGTCGAGCAGCGTGCGGCTGCCGGTGTCCCACATCACCGCCTCCGGGTCGTACAGCCGCACGATCCGCGGTACGTCGCAGGCCGACACCGCCGCAGCCCATTCCTGCGCGGCGCCCGTCACCGGCGGCATCGCGGTTTCGGTCAGCGGCACCCGCGCCTGGCAGGCGGCGAGCGCAAGCGGCACACAGGCGGCAATCCATCCCCGTTTCATCGCAAGAACTCCGCTGCACGGAATGCGCAACACGGCGCGCAAGCCCGCGGCGTTGCCGTCGGGTATCGACCCGGCCTGTG
Organism: Burkholderiaceae bacterium; assembly: GCA_035540315.1. Taxonomy (GTDB): domain Bacteria; phylum Pseudomonadota; class Gammaproteobacteria; order Burkholderiales; family Burkholderiaceae_E; genus DATLGW01. The sequence continues at coordinate 2,635 of DATLGW010000792.1, forward strand.
GCCACCGGCTGCGCGTTCCACTATGCTGTCGCAGCAACGCAGCGAGCGCAATTCCCATGCCCAAATCAGTGCCTGCCGGCGCGGCTGCGCCGGCCCAACACGACGCTGCCGCCGACCGCTTCGGCTCCCGGATCCTGCAGCGCGCCGATGCGCTGGCCGCGATCACCGAGGATCCGCCGCGGGTCACGCGGCGCTACCTGACCGACGAGCACCGGCGCGCCGGGACGCTGATTTCGCAATGGATGCGCGAAGCCGGCATGGACG
>DATLGW010000793.1:0-2449 GCA_035540315.1 Burkholderiaceae bacterium
TAGAGAAGCATCGCGGCGCCGTAGGCGCCGCGGCTTTATCGATCCTTGCCTGACCGCCCGCCGTTGCGCCGAGTCGCCAGCGCGCCCCGATGACCGTCCGAATCGCGATCGATTGCATGGGCGGCGACCACGGGCTGCCGGTGACTGCGCCGGCTGCGGTGCGTTTCGCGGCCGCCCATACCGACTGCGAGGTGATCCTGGTCGGCCAGCGCGAAGCGGTCGACGCGGCGCTCGCCGCAGCGCGCCCGCCCGCGGATGCGCGGATCGCATCGCAGCACGCGTCGGAGGTCGTCGCGATGACCGATGCGCCGGCGCAGGCGTTGCGCGGCAAGCGCGATTCGTCGATGCGGGTGGCCGTCGAGATGGTCCGCGACGGTCGTGCCGATGCGTGCGTGAGCGCCGGCAACACCGGTGCGCTGATGGCGATCTCGCGCTTCGTGCTCAAGACGCTCGACGGCATCGACCGTCCGGCGATCGCCACCCAGCTGCCCAACCAGCTCGGCGGCATGACGACCGTGCTCGATCTGGGCGCCAACGTCGACTGCAGCGCCGAGCATTTGCTTCAATTCGCGGTCATGGGCGCGGCGCTGGTCACAGTGCTCGACGGCAAGGAGCGCCCGTCGGTGGGGCTGCTGAACATCGGCGAAGAAGTGATCAAGGGCAACGACGTCGTCAAGCAAGCCGCCGAGCTGCTGCGCGCGAGCGGCCTGAACTTCCACGGCAACGTCGAGGGCAACGACATCTACGCGGGCACCACCGACGTCGTCGTCTGCGACGGCTTCGTCGGCAACGTCGCGCTGAAGGTCTCCGAGGGCCTCGCGCAGATGCTGTCGGCGATGATCCGCGAGGAGTTCACGCGGACGCCGATCGCGCGGCTGATGGCGCTGCTGTCGTCGCCGGTGCTGCGGCACTTCAAGTATCGCGTCGATCATCGGCGCTACAACGGCGCGAGCCTGGTCGGGCTTCGCGGCGTCGTGATCAAGAGCCACGGGTCGGCCGACGCCTATGCGTTCGAGCAGGCGCTGCGGCGCGCCTACGATGCGGCGCGCAACGGCCTGCTGCAGCGGATCGCCACGGCACTGAGCAAGGTCCATCAACTGCAATGAGCTGCACGTCGCGCGAGTGCGTCCGATGAACCGTTATTCCCGCATCGTCGGTACCGGCAGCGCACTGCCGCCGCGCGCCGTCAGCAACGATCAGCTGGCGCGGCAGCTCGCCGAGCGCGGCATCGAAACGTCCGACGAGTGGATCGTCGCGCGCACCGGCATCCGGCAGCGCCACATCGCCGAGCGCGACGTCGGCAGCGCCGATCTGGGCGCGCAAGCTGCGCGAGCCGCGCTGGCCGCTGCCGACGTCAGTCCCTCCGACATCGATCTGCTGATCGTCGCGACGTCGACGCCGGACTACGTGTTCCCGAGCACCGCGTGCCTGGTGCAGAAGCGACTCGGCATCGGCGGCTGCGCGGCATTCGACGTCCAGGCGGTGTGCTCCGGATTCGTCTACGGCCTGTCGGTCGCCGACGCGATGATCCGCAGCGGTTCGGCGCGGCGCGCGCTGGTGATCGGGGCCGAGGTGTTCTCGCGGATCCTCGACTGGAACGACCGCGGCACCTGCGTGCTGTTCGGCGACGGCGCCGGCGCGGTCGTGCTCGCCGACTCGGCCGAACCGGGGGTCTTGGCGACCCGGCTGCACGCCGACGGCCGCTACGAGGAGATCCTGCGCACCGCGGGCGGCGTCGCGTATGGCGCAGTCACCGGAACCCCGTTTCTGACGATGGACGGACAGGCGGTGTTCAAGCTCGCGGTGCGCGTGCTCGACGAGGTCGCGCGCGAGGTCGTTGCCGCAGCCGGAATGACGATCTCCGACATCGACTGGCTGATCGCGCACCAGGCCAACGTGCGGATCCTGCAGGCGACCGGGCGCAAGCTCGAGCTGCCGCCCGAGCGGGTCGTCGTCACCGTCGACCGTCATGCGAACACGTCGGCGGCGTCGGTGCCGCTGGCATTGGACGTCGCGCTGCGCGATGGCCGGATCCGTCCGGGGCACCGGGTGATGTTGCAGGGAGTCGGCGGCGGTTTCACCTGGGGCGCGGCGCTGGTGCGGATGTGACCGGCCGCGCGGCCCCGTTCGTTCGCTGCCGCGGACGCGCGAGCGCCGATTGCGCCGTCGAGCATCATTGACCACGGGGGAGTCGTCACTGAAATGTCGCACCGATTCGCATTCGTGTTTCCGGGGCAGGGTTCGCAGACGGTCGGAATGCTCGATTCGTTCCGGGATCACCCGGGCGTGTCCGCCTTGCTCGAGCGGGCCGACGCTGCGCTCGGTGAGCCGCTGTCGCGGCTGATCGCCGAAGGTCCGGCCGAGTCGCTTGCGCAGACGGTCAACACGCAGCCGGCGATGCTGCTGGCCGGCTGCGTGTTGACCGTCTGCGCAAGCGACTCGGCCGGAC
>DATLGW010000794.1:0-3019 GCA_035540315.1 Burkholderiaceae bacterium
CCGGCAAGGCCGCCTGGGGCGGCGTGCGTCGCAGAAAAGCCATCAGGCCGGGAATACGCCGGTCGACAGGTAGCGGTCGCCGCGGTCGCAGACGACGAACACGATCGTCGCGTCGCGCACCTGCTCGGCGACCCGCAGCGCGATCACGCAGGCGCCCGCGGCCGACACGCCGCCGAAGATGCCTTCGGCCGCCGCCAATCGCCGCGCCATCTCCTCGGCGTCGGCCTGCGTGACCGACTCGATGCGATCGACCCGCGCATGGCGGTAGATCTTCGGCAGGTACGCGTCGGGCCACTTGCGGATTCCGGGAATCGACGAGCCTTCCGCCGGCTGCGCGCCGACGATCTGGACCGCCGGGTTGCGTTCCTTCAGGTAGCGCGACACGCCGGTGATCGTTCCGGTCGTTCCCATCGCCGACACGAAATGCGTGACCCGGCCCCCGGTGTCGTTCCAGATCTCGGGTCCGGTCGTCTCGTAGTGCGCGATCCAGTTGTCGTCGTTGCCGAACTGATCGAGCACCCGGCCCTCGCCCCGCGCCTGCATCTGCTCGGCCAGATCGCGCGCGCCTTCCATTCCCTGCTCGCGCGTGACCAGCACCACGTCGGCGCCGAACGCCCGCATCACCTGGCGGCGCTCGACCGACAGGTTCTCCGGCATGATCAGCACCATCCGGTAGCCGCGGATCGCAGCTGCCATCGCGAGCGCGATCCCGGTGTTGCCCGACGTGGCCTCGATCAGCGTGTCGCCCGGCCGGATCTCCCCGCGCGCCTCGGCGCGCGCGATCATCGACAGCGCCGGCCGGTCCTTGACCGACCCCGCCGGATTGTCGCCCTCGAGCTTGGCGAGCACGACGTTGTTGCGATCGGCATTGCCGGCGCCCGGCAGCCGCTGCAGCCGCACCAGCGGCGTGCGTCCGATCGTCTGCTCGACCGTCGGGTACTGCGGATCGGAACGCTGCGGCACGTCAGTGGCTCTCGGGCGCGGCATCGGGCAGCTTCGTCACGCCGGGCAGCTGCGCGTTCAGCAGCGCGTGGCGCACGGCTTCGATGGCGCGGGTCCGCGTGAAGCTCTTGCGCCACGCGAGGACGACCCGGCGCGTCGGCGGCGGCGGCTCGAACGGCCGGTAGACCAGCAGGCTGTCGTCGTCGTCGCGCTGCTCGATCACCGCCGACGGCATCGCCATCCACGGCAGCACGGTGATGCCGATCCCGGATGCGACCATGTGGCGGATCGTCTCCAGCGACGAGCCTTCGAAGGTCTTCTGGATGCCGGCGCTCGCCTGCGAATAACGCGACAGCTCGGGACAGACCTCGAGCACCTGGTCGCGGAAGCAATGGCCGGTACCGAGCAGCAGCATCGTCTGCTGCTTCAGCTCGGTCGACGCGATCGCGCCGCGGTTCGCCCACGGATGGCCGCGCGGCACTGCGACGACGAACGGCTCGTCGTACACCGCCTGCGTGACGAAGCCTTGCGCCGGAAACGGCTCGGCCAGGATCGCGACGTCGATGTCGCCCTGCCGCAGCAGCTCGAGCAGCTTGACGGTGAAGTTCTCCTGCAGCAGCAGCGGCATCCGCGGCGCCTCGTCGATCAGCCGGCGCACGAGGATCGGCAACAGGTACGGACCGATCGTGTAGATCACGCCGAGCCGCAGCGGGCCGGCCAACGGATCCATTCCCTGCTTGGCGATCTCCTTGATCGCCGACGACTCGTCGAGCACCCGCTGGGCCTGCTCGACGATCCGCTGCCCGATCGGCGTCACGGTCACCTCGGCGCTGCCGCGCTCGAACAGCTGCACGCCGAGCTCGTCCTCGAGCTTCTTGATCGCGACCGACAGCGTCGGCTGACTGACGAAGCACCCCTCGGCCGCCCGCCCGAAGTGCCGCTCGCGAGCGACGGCGACGATGTACTTGAGCTCGGTCAGGGTCATAGAGGAATTCTATCAGTCTTGCATCTTGCTTTGCTGGTGGGTGATGAACATCCTCGACGATTCGCGCAACCAGGCGAAATGGATGAAATCGCCGGAATCGCAAGCTTCGTCGCTGGTTGCGGGCGCCGCCTCGATCGCCCGACCTCGGACGATCCGCGCTCGACGATGCGCTGGCGCTCGCGCGCGAGATCCAGGGAGGGCCGACCCTCCCTAGGCCTTCAGGAAATCCTCGCGGCCGCCCAGCCATCGCTGCAGGTGCGCGTCGACCAGCGCCGGCGCCTCGGCCAGCATCCGCGCCGCCGCATCGCGCGCCGCGTCGACCAGCTCCGCATCGCGCTCCAGGTCCGCGAACCGCAACAGCGGCACCCCCGACTGCTTCGCGCCGAGGAACTCCCCGGGCCCGCGCAGCAGCAGGTCGCGGCGCGCGATCTCGAAGCCGTCGTTCGTCTCGTACATGACCTTCAGCCGCTCGCGCGCCGCCGCGGACAGCGGCGTGCGGTACATCAGCACGCACACGCTCTGGTCGCGCCCGCGGCCGACGCGGCCGCGCAGCTGATGCAGCTGCGCCAGGCCGAACCGCTCCGCATGCTCGATCACCATCAGCGATGCGTTCGGCACGTCGACGCCGACTTCGATGACGGTCGTCGCGACCAGCACGTCGATCGCGCCGGCGACGAACTGCGCCATCGTCGCCGCCTTCTCGGCCGGTGCCAGCCGGCCGTGCACGAGGCCCACGCGAAGCTCGGCGAGCTCCTCGGTCAGCCGCGCATGCGTGTCGATCGCGGTCTGCAGGTCGAGCGCCTCGGACTCCTCGATCAGCGGACACACCCAATACGTCTGGCGCCCGGCGGCGGCCGCGGCGCGGATCCGCTCGACGATCTCGTCGCGCCGCGCCTCGGACACCAGCTTCGTTCGCACCGGCTGGCGCCCCGGCGGCAGCTCGTCGATCACCGACACGTCGAGGTCGGCGTAATAACTCATCGCGAGCGTGCGCGGGATCGGCGTGGCGCTCATCATCAGCTGGTGCGGCAGCGCGTGGCCGCGACTCGCGCGCAGCGGCTGGCGCTGCGCGACGCCGAAGCGGTGCTGCTC
>DATLGW010000795.1:0-5691 GCA_035540315.1 Burkholderiaceae bacterium
CCTGCCCATCGAGGAGGTCGAGACCGCGTATTACCTGAGGCTGCGGGTGGCCGACGAACCGGGGGTGCTCGCCGACGTCACACGGATCCTCGCCGATGCGCGGATCTCGATCGACGCGGTGCTGCAGCGCGAGCCGGGCGAGGGCGAGGACCAGACCGACATCGTGCTGCTGACGCATCGGACGATCGAAAAGCAGGTCGATTCGGCGATCCGGCGCATCGAGGCGCTGCCGACGGTGCGCTCGAAGGTCACGCGGATCCGCCTCGAGGATCTGGATTGACGGCAGCCGTGCCGATCGGAGCCGAGCCGACGTCGGCCGTGCCGACGCCTGCCTGACGCATGCGCTACCAGTCGACCCGCGGCCGGGAACCTTCGCTCGCGTTCACCGAGATCCTGCTCGGGGGACTGGCTGCCGACGGCGGCCTGGTCGTGCCCGAGCACTATCCGCGGATCGACGAGGCGACGCTCGCGCGCTGGCGCACGCTGTCGTACGCCGACCTGGCTTTCGTGCTGTTGCGGTTGTACTGCGACGACATCCCCGACGCGGACCTGCACGCACTGGTCCGCTCGACCTACACCGAAGCGACGTTCGGCACGCCGGAGATCACGCCGCTGCAGCCGCTGGAGCCGGGGCTGTCGCTGCTGCGGCTGTCGAACGGCCCGACGCTCGCGTTCAAGGACGTCGCGATGCAGCTGCTCGGGGCGCTGTTCGAATACGTGCTCGAGCGCCAGGACCGGCACCTGAACGTGCTCGGCGCGACCTCGGGCGACACCGGCAGCGCCGCCGAATATGCGATTCGCGGCCGCCGGCGGCTGAAGATCTTCATGCTGTCGCCGCACCGGCGGATGAGCCCGTTCCAGGCAGCGCAGATGTTCTCGCTGCGCGACGACAACGTGTTCAACATCGCGGTGACCGGGACCTTCGACGACTGCCAGGACATGGTCAAGGCGGTGTCGAACGACCTGCGCTTCAAGCAGCGCTATGCGATCGGGACCGTGAACTCGATCAACTGGGCGCGCGTGATCGCGCAGGTCGTCTACTATTTCCGCGCGTATTTCGCGGCGACCGACTCGAACGCGCAGCGGGTGTCCTTCGCCGTGCCCAGCGGCAACTTCGGCAACGTGCTGGCCGGGCACATCGCGCGGATGATGGGGCTGCCGATCGCGCGGCTGGTGGTCGCGACGAACGAGAACGACGTGCTCGACGAGTTCTTCCGCACCGGCCGCTACCGCGTGCGCGGCAGCGCGGAAACGCATTCGACCAGCAGCCCGTCGATGGACATCTCGAAGGCGTCGAACTTCGAGCGCTTCGTCTACGACCTCGTGGGGCGCGATCCGGGCCGCGTCGCAGCGCTGTGGCGCGCGCTCGAGCGCGACCGCCAGTTCGATCTCGCCGGCAGCGCCGAGTTCGACGCGATCGGGCGCTTCGGGTTCGTGTCCGGTCGCAGCACGCACACCGAGCGAATTGCGGCGATTCGCGCCACCCGCGACCGCTACGGCGTGACCGTCGACACGCACACGGCCGACGGACTGACGGTCGCGTCACGCTGGCGCGAACCCGGGGTACCGATGATCTGCCTCGAGACCGCGCAGCCGGCGAAGTTCGCGGCGGCGATCCGCGAGGCGATCGGGCAGGACCCGCCGCGGCCCCCCGCGTACGAGGGGCTCGAGCAGCGGGCGCAGCGCTACACGCTGATGCCGGCCGACGTCGCGCTGCTCAAGCAGCACATCGCGATGTACGGGTGAGGCGATGCCGCAGCAGTCAGGCCGCCGGCTCGCGCAACGCGACGCCTCTTCTCCGCAGCGCAAGGTGTTCGGCTTCGCCGGCTATTCGGGCTCGGGCAAGACGACGCTGATCGAGCAGCTGATCCCGCGGCTGGTCGCGCGCGGGCTGCGGGTGTCGCTGATCAAGCACGCGCACCATCGCTTCGACGTCGATCAGCCCGGCAAGGATTCTTACCGTCACCGGCAAGCCGGCGCGACCGAGGTGCTGGTGACCTCGGCGCAGCGCTGGGTGCTGATGCACGAGCTGCGCGGCGATCCCGAGCCGGCGCTGGCCGAGCAGCTGCAGCGGCTGTCGCCGTGCGACCTGGTGCTGATCGAGGGCTTCAAGCATGCGCCGGTGCCCAAGCTGGAAGTGCATCGGCCGTCGACCGGAGCCCCGCTGCTGCACCCGGACGATCCGAACATCGTTGCGGTCGCCAGCGACGCGGCGGTGCAAACCCCGTTGCCGCTGCTCGATCTGAACGACTACGATGCGATCGTCGGGTTCTTGCTCGACCATCTGGAACTTCGCCGATGAACAGCGGACTGCTCGATTTCGACGACGCGCGCAGCCAGCTGCTCGCCCGCGCCGCCGCGACCGGCGCAACCGAGCGGGTGCCGACGCTGCAGGCTGCCGGCCGCGTGCTCGCCGAGCCTCAGGTGTCGGCGCTCGACGTGCCGCCGATGGACAACTCGCAGATGGACGGCTATGCGGTGCGGGTCTCCGACGTCGCTGCCGGCCGGCCGCTGCCGGTGTCGCAGCGGATCGCCGCCGGTCAGTCGCCCGGGCCGCTGGCGCCCGGAACGGTCGCTCGCATCTTCACCGGCGCGCCGATTCCGCAGGGTGCCGACGCGGTCGTGATGCAGGAACAGGTCGAGTACGACGCGGCCGCGCAGACGGCGCGGCTCGCGGCGACGCCGTCTGCGGGTGAATGGATCCGCCGTCGCGGCGAAGACATTCGTGCCGGCGCCACGATCCTGCCGGCGGGCGTGCGGCTGACGCCGCAGGCGCTCGGCCTGATCGCATCGGTCGGCGTCGCGCAGGTGCGCGTGCACCGGCGGCTGCGGGTCGGCTGCTTCTTCACCGGCGACGAGCTTGCGATGCCGGGCGAGCCGCTGCGGCCGGGGGCGATCTACAACTCGAACCGTTTCGTGCTGACCGCGCTGCTGTCCGAGCTCGGCTGCGACGTCGTCGATCTCGGCATCGTCCCCGACACGCTGGCGGCGACGCGCGCAGCGCTGCGGCAGGCCGCGGCCGATTGCGATCTGATCGTCACCTCGGGCGGCGTGTCGGTTGGCGACGAGGACCACGTGAAGCCGGCAGTGCAGGCCGAAGGCGAGCTGCAGCTGTGGCAGATCGCGATCAAGCCCGGAAAACCGCTGGCGTACGGGCGCGTTGCGACTGCGCATTTCATCGGGCTTCCGGGCAATCCGGTGTCGGCATTCGTCACGTTCCTGTTGCTGGTGCGCCCGTTCGTGCTGAGGCTCCAGGGGGTCGCCGATGTCGATGCGCGCGCGCTCGCGCTGCGGGCCGATTTCGACTGGCGCAAGCCCGACCGGCGGCGCGAATTCCTGCGCGCTAGAATGAACGACTCCGGCGGGCTGGACCTGTTCCCGAACCAGGGCTCGGCAGTGCTGACGTCGACCGTATGGGCCGACGGGCTGATCGACAATCCGCCGCAGCGCGCGATAACGCGCGGCGATACGGTCCGATTCCTGCCTTTCTCGAATCTGTTGCGATGAACGTCGGCACGCGCATCCAGGTCACGGTGCTGTATTTCGCGTCGCTGCGCGAGACGCTCGGTTGCGCGCGCGAGGAGCTCGAGCTGCCGCCGCGGGTGACGACGGCGGGCGAGCTGCGCAGCTGGCTGCGCGATCGCGGCGCCGAGTGGCATGCGGCGCTCGCCGACTCGCGCGCGATCCGCATTGCAGTCGATCGCCGTATGGCGGGGCCAGAAACCCCGCTTGCGCCGGGCGCGGAGATCGCGTTCTTCCCGCCCGTCACCGGAGGCTGACGCCGATGCCGGTGCGCGTGCAGACCGAGGACTTCGACGTCGGCGCCGAGATCGCGCAGCTGCGCGGGCGCGATGCCCGCATCGGCGCGATCGCGACCTTCATCGGCACGGTGCGCGACGTCAATGACGGCGCGGGCGTCGCCTCGATGACGCTCGAGCACTATCCGGGGATGACCGAGCGCGCGCTGGAAGAGATCGTCGCCGACGCGAAGCGCCGATGGGACGTCTACGACTGCCTGGTGATCCACCGCTGGGGCGAGTTGCGCCCGACGGACCAGATCGTGCTGGTCGCGGTGACTTCGGCGCATCGCGGCGACGCGTTCGCCGCATGCGAGTTCGTGATGGACTACCTGAAGACCCGCGCGCCGTTCTGGAAGAAGGAAACGACGCCGCAGGGCGCGCGCTGGGTCGAGGCGCGCGATTCGGACGACGACGCGGCCGCGCGCTGGCAGCGCTCCGGCTGAGGTCCGTTCGCGCTGCGTACGGCGCCGAAGAAATCAACGCGCGCCGAACGTCACGCCCTCGAACAGCTTCGGGTGCTCGCGTGGCTGTGAACGCCAGTACTGCGACGGCGCCTGCACGGTCGCCCCGAGCTTCGCGGCCGCATGCCACACCCAGCGCGGGTCGTACAGCATCGCCCGCGCGAGCGCGACCAGATCCGCCTGACCCTCGGCGACGATCGCCTCGGCCTGTTCGGGTTCGGTGATCAGACCGACCGCAATGACCGGAATCGGGACCGCCGACTTGATTGCCGCGGCGAACGGCACCTGGTAGCCCGGTCCCAGCTTGATCTGCTGCTGCGGCGACACGCCGCCCGAAGACACGTCGATCCAGTCGCAGCCCCGCGTGTGCAGCTCGCGCACGAACGCGATCGACTGTTCGAGGTCCCAGCCGCCGTCGACCCAGTCGGTCGCGGAGATCCGCACGCCCATCGGCTTGTGCTGCGGCCAGGCGGCGCGCGCCGCCTCGAAGACTTCGAGCGGAAACCGCATCCGGTTCGCCAAGCTGCCGCCATAGTCGTCGGCGCGACGGTTCGCGATCGGCGACAGGAACTGATGCAGCAGGTAGCCGTGCGCGGCATGCAGCTCGATCGAATCGAAGCCCAGCCGGTCGGCGCGCAGGACCGCGTCGACGAAACGTTGCCTGAGCGCCGGCAGCTCGCGGGGCTCGAGCGCTCTCGGCGGCGGCTCGTGCTCGAGTTGCGGCACCGCCGACGGCGCGATCGGGCGCCAGCCGCCGTGCTGCGCATCGAGCAATGCGCCGCCTTCCCACGGGCGGGCGCTCGACCCCTTGCGCCCGGCGTGTCCGAGCTGGATCCCGATCGGGATGCCCGAAACCGACCGCAGCATCCGCATCACGCCCGCGAGCGCTTGCTCGGTCGCGTCGTCGTACAGTCCGAGACACCCGGGCGTGATCCGGCCGATCGCCTCGACCGCCGTCGCCTCCAGCATCAGCAGGCCGGCGTCGCCGATCGCGAACTGGCCCAGATGGGCGCGGTGCCAGTCGGTCGCGCAGCCGTTCACGGCCGAGTACTGGCACATCGGAGAAACCACGACGCGATTGCGCAGAGTCAACTGTCGCAGCGAAAAAGGCGTGAACAATCGGGGCATCTGGGCTCCTGGGGCCGGTTCGTTTCGCTTGAAAATCGGGCGGCGGGCCGCAACTAGCCCCTGATTCTAGTGTTTCGCCACCGTCGCGACCGATCATGAGATTCGACAAGCTGACCACGCAGTTCCAGCAGGCGCTGGCCGACGCGCAGAGCCTGGCGCTGGCCAACGACAACCAGTACATCGAGCCGCTGCATCTGCTGGGCGCGCTGATCGCGCAGGTCGACGGGCCTGGGCGGGCGCTGCTCGAGCGGGCCGGCGTGCGGGTACCCGGACTGAAGTCCGCCGTCGAACAGGCGATAAAG
>DATLGW010000796.1:0-9794 GCA_035540315.1 Burkholderiaceae bacterium
GCGCGATCGATCGCCAGCGTGTACTGGATCAGGTCGTTGGTGCCGATCGACAGGAAGTCGAGCCTGCTGCGGGTCAAGCGCGAGGTGCTCGAGGCCGACGTGCGCGAGCTCGCGCCGCGGGTCGCGCGGCTGCTGCGCAGCGACGACGCCGTGCGGATCCGCGCGGGATTGCGCCAGCTGCGCGAAGCGGCGAGCTGACGCCCCGCGCGCCGGGAGGCGCGGCGCCGGCGGCGCGGCGATTTGACAGCGCCGCCCCCGCTTTGTATCGTGCCGACTCGGCGCCGATTTGAGACCAGCTTGCGGGCGCGATACAAATACGGCTAAAGCGGCGCGACCTCGCCCGACTCAGCCACGAAGCTGGTCGGGTTTCGTTTTTTCGGGAAGGTCGTGAGCGTCGTCCAATTGTCCGGTTCGGTCGGAACCGTCTCGCCGCGGCGGTTGCGCTTCGATGAACCGCTGACGCTCGCCAACGGCACTCGCATCGCCGGCTACGAGCTGATGGTCGAGACCTACGGCGAGCTCAACGCCGCGCGCGACAACGCGGTGCTCGTGTGCCATGCGCTGAACGCGTCGCATCACGTCGCCGGCGTCGACGCCGCCGATCCCGAAAACATCGGCTGGTGGGACAACATGGTCGGCCCGGGCAAGCCGGTCGACACCCGCCGGTTCCACGTGGTCGGCATCAACAATCTCGGCAGCTGCTTCGGCTCGACCGGGCCGATGTCGGTCAATCCGGCGACCGGCCGGCCCTACGGGCCGGAGTTCCCGGTACTGACCGTCGAGGACTGGGTGCGGTCGCAGGCCCGCGTCGCCGATGCGTTGGGAATCGAGCGCTTCGCCGCGGTGATCGGCGGCTCGCTCGGCGGCATGCAGGCGCTCGCGTGGTCGTACCTTTTTCCGCAGCGGATCGCGCACTGCGTCGCGGTCGCGTCGGCGCCGAAGCTGTCGGCGCAGAACATCGCGTTCAACGAAGTCGCGCGCCGCGCGATCGTCACCGACCCCGACTTCCACGGCGGGCGCTTCTACGAGTTCGGCACCGTCCCGCGGCGCGGATTGCAGGTCGCGCGGATGATCGGCCACATCACGTATCTGTCGGACGACGCGATGGCCGAGCGCTTCGGTCGGACGCTGCGCAACGGGACCTACGGCTATTCGTTCGACGTCGAGTTCGAGATCGAATCGTATCTGCGCTACCAGGCCGAGAAGTTCGCGGGCTACTTCGACGCGAACACCTATTTGCTGATCACCCGCGCGCTCGACTATTTCGACCCGGCCGCCGCCCACGGCGGCGATCTGGCGCGCGCGCTCGCGCCGGCGCAGTGCGCGTTCCTGATCGCGTCGTTCACGACCGACTGGCGCTTCTCGCCCGAGCGCAGTCGAGACATCGTGCAGGCGCTGCTGCAGAACAAGCGCACGGTCACCTACGCCGAGATCGACGCGCCGCACGGGCACGACGCGTTCCTGCTCGAGGATCCGCAGTACCACGCGATCGTGCGAGCGTACTTCGAGCGCATTGCGCGGGAGATCTCGGCATGAGCGCCGCCGGCGAAGCGCCGGCCGCCGAGCGCGATCGCGCCGGCGGCAACGGCCACGGCGGCCGCGGCAACGGCGCGCGCGCGCGCAGCAGCCTGCGCGCGATCATCGGTCCGGTCAGCGCCGAGGGCCTGCGGCCCGACCTCGCGCTGGTCGCCGACTGGATCCCGCGCGCCAGCCGCGTGCTCGACCTTGGTTGCGGCGACGGCTCGCTGCTGGCGTACCTGCGCAAGGCCAAGCAGTGCCAGGGCTACGGCGTGGAGATCGACGATGCGCAGGTGCTCGCGTGCGTCGAGCGCGGCGTCGACGTGATCCAGCGCAACATCGAGGACGGCCTCGATCTGTTCAGCCGAACGCGCTTCGACGTCGTGGTGCTGTCGATGGCGATCCAGGCGACGCACCAGACCGAGCGCGTGCTGCGCGAGATGAGCGAGATCGGCACCGAAGGGATCGTGTCGCTGCCGAACTTCGGCCATTGGACGCATTCGCTGTCGCTGCTGCGCGGGCGGATGCCGGTGTCGCGCGAGCTGCCCTACGCGTGGTACGACACGCCGAACCTGCACATGGCGACGGTGCGCGATTTCGAGGATCTGCTCGCGAAGCTCGACCTGCAGGTGACCGCGTCGGCGTTTCTCGCGAACGGCGTGCCGGTGCGGCTGTGGCCGTCGGGGCGCGCGACGCAGGCGATCTACCGGTTCCGGCGGCGCTGAATCGCCTGCGGACCTGTACCTGAAGCGTCATGGCCAGCGAATCGCGGGAGATCGGCACGGCGCAGCGGATGGCCTGGATCCTCGGGCTGGTCGGCGCCGCGCCATTCGTCGCCCACGCGCTGTTCTCGTGGGTATCGCCGCCGTCGGAGGTGCCCGGCATCCTGCGCTCGCAGGTTCACTATGCGGCCGTGATCCTGACGTTTGTCGGCGCGCTGCACTGGGGCGTGATTCTCGGCGCGCCCGACGCGCATCCGGATTCGCGCGCGTTCCTGGCGCTGGTCTGGGGGGTGCTGCCCGCGGGCTTCGCATGGATCGTGTCGCTGTACGAGCCGAACATCTCGCTCGCGCTGCTGGGCGTGGCGCTCGGGCTGGCGCTGGCGGTCGACGTGCTGCTGTACCGGCGCTCGCCGGTGCCGCCGTGGTTCGTCGTGCTGCGGGCCGTGCTGACCGCCGTCGGCTGCGCCTGCGTCGGCCTGTCGTGGCTGGCGAGCGGCGCCCGGTTGGGGTGACCTTGCCGGTCGCGTTGACAACGGCTGCTGCCGCAGGGCATCATTGCCGGATGCCTTCGGCGACCGCCATCCGATTCGCCCGCTGCAGCCGCGCTGCCGGCACGACCGCGCGCGCGCTGCTTGCGCTGCTGCTACTGCGCCGCTAGGCGCAGATCAATCTTACCCCCCTTTCCGGTTCCTGCCCGCGGCGTCGAAATCGCCGGGGCCGAGGACCGCGTGCCGCCGATTCACGACCGAGAACCGATTCACCGATCGAAAACCAGGGGACCGACGATGACGACCCGCCGCAAGATGCCCGACCCTTCCGCGAAATACCGACCTTACGCGCCGGTCGCCCTGCGCGACCGCACTTGGCCGGACCGCGCGATCACCGCCGCGCCGATCTGGTGCAGCGTCGACCTGCGCGACGGCAACCAGGCGCTGATCGAGCCGATGAACGCCGAGCGCAAGCTGCGGATGTTCCGCCACCTGGTCGAGCTCGGCTACAAGGAGATCGAGATCGGCTTTCCGGCCGCGTCGCAGACCGACTTCGATTTCGCGCGGCTGCTGGTGACCGAGCGGCTGATCCCCGACGACGTGACGGTGCAGGTGCTCACGCAGGTGCGCGAGGACCTGATCGCGCGCACGTTCGAGTCGCTCGACGGGGTCGCGCGTGCGATCGTGCACGTGTACAACTCGACGTCGACCGCGCAACGCCGAGTCGTGTTCGGCATGGATCGCGACGGCGTCAAGGGCATCGCGGTGCAGGGCGCGCGCTGGGTCGCGCAGTACGCGGCGCGGTACCCGGACACCGACTGGACGTTCGAATACTCGCCCGAGAGCTTCACCGGCACCGAGCTCGATTACGCCAAGGACGTCTGCGACGCGGTCAACGACGTGTGGCGTCCGACGCCGCAGCGCAAGTCGATCATCAACCTGCCGGCGACCGTCGAGCACAGCACGCCGAACGTCTACGCGGACATGATCGAGTGGATGCACCGCAACCTGAAGCATCGCGACGCGATCGTGCTGTCGGTGCATCCGCACAATGATCGCGGCTGCGGCGTCGCTGCCGCCGAGTTGGCGCTGATGGCGGGAGCCGAGCGGGTCGAGGGCTGCCTGTTCGGCAACGGCGAGCGCACCGGCAACGTGTGCCTGGTCACGCTGGCGCTGAACCTGTACACGCAGGGCGTCGACCCGGGAATCGATTTCTCGGACATCAACGAGTCGATCCGGGTGACCGAGCACTGCAACCAGCTTCCGGTGCACCCGCGCCATCCGTACGGCGGCGAGCTGGTGTTCACCGCGTTCTCCGGGTCGCACCAGGACGCGATCAAGAAGGGCTTGGCTGCGCGGCGCGCGGACGCCGGCTCGCAGCCCGCGTTCTGGGACGTGCCGTACCTGCCGATCGATCCGTCGGACCTCGGGCGCACGTACGACGCGATCATTCGCGTGAACAGCCAGTCCGGCAAGGGCGGCATCGCATACCTGCTCGAGCGCGACTACGGGCTGGAGTTGCCCAGGCTGCTGCAGGTCGAATTCAGCCGTCTGGTGCAGGAGGTGACCGACCGCACCGGCAAGGAGCTGTCGTCGCCGCAGATCAAGACGCTGTTCGATCGCACCTATCTCGAGGGCGGGCCGCTGTCGTACGTCGATCACGAGCTCACGCATGCGCGCGGGCAGTCCGATGCCGAGCGGATCGTCGCGACGCTGGCGCTGGACGGCCGGCCGCTGACGGTCGCCGGCTCGGGCAACGGCCCGGTCGACGCGTTGATGCGCGGGCTCGCGAGCACGCTGCGGATCGATGCGCACGTGATGGGCTACACCGAGCATGCGCTGTCGGCCGGCGAGGACTCGCAGGCGATCGCCTACGTCCAGCTGCGTTTCGGCTGGGATCGCAGCGCGTACGGCGTCGGGGTCCACGCGAACATCGTGACCGCGGCGCTGAAGGCGATCGTGTCGGGACTGAACCGCGGCATCGCCGCCGGCTGGATCGAGCCTCCGCAGCTGCCGGCGCTCGTCGCCTAGACCCGGCCGGCGGCGGTGCCGCCGGCCGGCCGCGTCATCGGCGCCGCCGCGTGCGCACCGTCACGCGCGGATCGGCCACCTTGTGTATCCTTTCGCCCGCAGCCACGCCGGCGGCTTCCGGACCGGCGGCGGTGCGCGCTGCGCTCGGGCGAGTCCCGAGGCGGCGCGCAAGAACCAACGGGCGGGCGGGGGGACGATGGCGGTTGCGGCGACAAGCAGCAGCATTCGGGCGGCGCCGATGGCGCTGCTGTACGCGGTTTTCTTTCTCTCCGGTGTCAGCGCGCTGATCTACCAGACGGCGTGGCACCGGATGCTGGGCCTGTTCGGCGGCTCCGATGCGATCGCCGCCACGCTGGTCGTCGCGGCGTTCCTGTTCGGGCTCGGAATCGGCAGCCTGGCGGCCACGTCGTTCGCCGACCGGCTGTCGAATCGCCAGGCGCTGTGGGCGTTCGCCGCCTGCGAGCTCGGCATCGCCGGCTTCGCCGCGATCAGCCGTTTCGTGTTCTACGACCTGCTGTTCGAGCGGATGATCGCGCTCGCGCACTACCCGGCGCTGATCTTCGTGCTGGTGTTCGTCGCGCTGCTGCCGCCGACGGTGCTGATGGGCATGTCGCTGCCGCTGCTGTCGAAGGCGATCGTGCGCAGCATCGCGACCGCATCGGCGCAGATCGGATGGCTGTACGGCGTGAACACGCTGGGTGCCGGCATCGGCGCGTTCGCCGCCGGCTGGCTGCTGATCGGTGCGATCGGCTACGAGGCGACGGTCTACCTGGCCGCGGCGCTGAACCTGCTGGTCGGCGTCGTCGCGCTGTCGGTCGCGGGCGGATTCGACACCCGTCGCGGCGCGGCCGTGCGCGCTTCGCTGAACCGGGTGCCGGCGCGGATCTGGTACTGGAGCTTCCTGGTCTTCGTCTCCGGGTTCGTGATCATCTCGCTCGAGATCGTCTGGTTCCGGGTGCTCGGGCTGCTGACGCAGTCGAACGCATATTCGTTCCCGACGGTGCTCGGGCTGGTGCTGGTCGGGGACGCGATCGGCATCGTGATCGGCGCAGCGCTGATCGGGCGCGTCGCGAACCCGAAGCGCATGTTCTTCCTGCTGCAGGGCGTCGTGTCGCTGTATGCGCTGCTTTCGATCGGGCTGCTGTACGCGGGGCATCTGTGGTTTCCGCTCGCGACACAGTTCATCGATGGTCCGGTCTGGAGCGACCTGTCGTCTGGACGCCTGGCTGCGTTCCTCGGGCTCGCCGCCGCCGTCGTGCTGCCGCCGGCGGTGCTGTTCGGCCTGTCGTTTCCGATCACGCAGAAGGCGGTCCAGGACGATCCGGCGCTGATCGGGCAGCGGGTCGGGCTGGTGCAGCTGTTCAACATCCTGGGCAACACCGCCGGCAGCGCAGTCACCGGTCTGGTGCTTCTGCATTGGCTGGGGACCGCGGAGACGCTGCGGCTGATCGGCGTGATCGGGCTGCTGTTCGTCGCCGCGCTGCTGTGGAACGAGCGCCGCGGCCCGACGCTGGCGCTGGCCACTGCGGTGGCATGCGCCGTTGCGGCGTTTCCGGGCAATGCGGCGTTCTGGAGCGCGATGCATGGCGAACGCCGCGCCGGCGCCAGTCTGGTCGACGAGGACCGCACCGGCGTTGCCGTGTTCCGTCCGATCGACTCGAAGCTGCATCGGCTGTACATCGGCGGGCACACGCAGAGCACGCTGCCGTTTCTGGACCAGCACGGCGCGCTCGGCGCAATCGGGCCGCTGATGCATCCGGATCCGCGCACGGTGCTGGTGATCGGCCACGGCACCGGCGGAACGCCGTACGCCGCGGCAATCAGCCCGGTCACCGAGAAAGTGCGCGTGGTCGAGATCGTCGAATCGGTCTACAACGTGCTGCGAAAACATGCGGCGACCCGACCGGTGCCGGCGTTCGCCGACGGCCGCGTCGAGCGCGTCGTCGGCGACGGCCGGCATGCGCTGTTCGTCGGCAAGGAACGCTACGACGTGATCGAGGCCGACGCGATCTACCCGCACTCGTCGCACAGCGGCTTGCTGTATTCGGTCGAGTTCTTCAGGCAGGTGCGCGCGCGGCTCAAGCCCGGCGGCATCTACGTGCAGTGGGTTCCGACCGAGCGCACGCTCGCGAGCTTTCTCGCGGTGTTCCCGCACGTGGTGCGGATCGGCGACGTGCTGCTCGGAAGCGACCAGCCGATTCGCCGGACGTTCGAACACGCCGCCGACGAGCTGCTGTCGCCGCGCGCGCGTGCGCATTTGAGCGCAGTCGGCTGGCGCCCCGAGAGCCTGATCGCGTGGCTCGCGTCCAAGCCGGTCCGCGTCTGGGGGCCGGACGACCCGCGTCCGCAGGATCCGCTGCAGCTGAACACCGATCTGTTCCCGAAGGACGAGTTCTTCCTGAACAAGAAGAAGCTGTTGCTGTGGCCATCCTCGGGTAGTTAGACGGCAGTCGAGGGCAGCGCTTCCGTATCGGCGCCGATGCTTCCGGGGAAATCCCGGGCGCACGCGCCCCAACTGCTGCCGTAAGAATTTCACCCGCATCGGCGCTGCGGCGACAGCGCGAAGTTTCTGTCGGGCCCCGCCGCGCGCGTCGGGTACGCGTGCCGCAGCCGGTGCAGAGACAGGCACGAGTCCTGCTATTTCTCACCTTCACTAACGGGTCAAGCCGCAAACGGTGTCGCATCGGCAACGACGACGCGGCGTCTTGCCGTTGGATCGGCCGCAGGTAAGAGGCCGTCGAACCACTGAAGAAGAAACGTGCGCAGCGAAGGCCTCGAAGGAACCCACGAATGATGCAACGGGTGCTGATCACCGGCGGCGCCGGATTTCTCGGTTCACATCTGGCCGATGAATTGCTCGCGCACGGATACCGGGTCCGCGTGCTCGACAACCTGCTGCCGCAGGTCCACGGCGACGACTGCAGGCGTCCCGCCTACCTCGATTCGCAGATCGAGCTGCTCGAGGGCGACGTGCGGGATCCGGAGGCGGTGCGGCGCGCACTCGACGGCGTCGACGCGGTCTATCACTTCGCCGCGATGGTCGGCGTCGGCCAGAGCATGTATCAGGTCGCCGACTACACGCAGGTGAACAACGTCGGCACCGCGGTGCTGCTGCAGGCACTGATCGAGCGTCCGGTGCAGCGGCTGATCGTCGCTTCCAGCATGAGTCTGTACGGCGAAGGGCTCTATCGAGATCGCGCCGGGCGCATTCGTGCGGTCGGCGAGCGCTCGCTCGAGCAGCTGCGCGAAGGCCGCTGGGAATGGACCGATTCCGACGGCGCGCCGCTTGCGCCGGTGCCGACGCCCGAAGACAAGCCGCCGGCGATCGCGTCGGTCTACGCGCTGTCGAAGTACGACCAGGAGCGGCTGTGCCTGATGATCGGGCGCGCGTACAACATGCCGACCGTCGCGTTGCGCTTCTTCAACGCCTATGGGCCGCGCCAGGCGCTGTCGAACCCGTACACCGGCGTGCTGGCGATCTTCGCAGCGCGGCTGCTGAACGACAATCCGCCTCGGATCTTCGAGGATGGCAAGCAGCAGCGCGACTTCGTCAGCGTCTACGACGTCGCGCAGGCCTGCCGGCTGGCGCTCGAGGTCCCGGCTGCAGCAGGCGAGGTCTTCAACGTCGGCAGCGGCACCGCGTACACCGTCTGCGAGATCGCGCAGCGCGTCGCGGCGGTGCTCGGCAAGGAGCATCTGGAGCCGGAGATCCTCGGCAAGTATCGCGTCGGCGACATCCGGCATTGCTTCGCGGACATCGGCAAGGCGCAGCGCATGCTGGGCTACCGGCCGCGAGTCACGCTCGACCAGGGTCTCGAGGAGCTTGCGGCATGGCTGGCCGGCCAGCAGGCAGTCGACCGGGTCGCACAAGCCAGCGCCGAACTCGCTGCACGAGGACTGACGGTGTGAAGATCGCCAACGGCACAGCTTCTGCCGCGATTCGCCGCAACGGCGGCGGGTCGCGGCTCGCCCTGATCACCGGCGGTGCCGGCTTCGTCGGATCGAACCTCGCGCACCGGCTGCTCGCACAGGGTCGCCCGGTGATGATCTTCGACAACCTGTCGCGCCCCGGCGTCGAGAAGAACCTGCAGTGGCTGCGCGACACGCACGGCAACGCGCTGCGGGTCGCGATCGCCGACATCCGGGACCGCGACGCCGTTTGCGCCGCGGTCGCGCAGGCGCAGCAAGTCTTTCATTTCGCCGCCCAGGTCGCCGTCACGACCAGCGTGGTCGACCCGCTGCAGGACTTCGCGATCAACGTGCAGGGCACGCTGAACCTGCTCGAGGCGGTACGCGCACAGAAGGTGCCGCCAGGCGTCGTGTTCACGTCGACGAACAAGGTCTACGGCGCGCTGCAGATCGAGCTCGCCAGCCAAGGCCAGCGTTATCTGCCGACGACGGCGGCGATCCGCGAGGCCGGCATCGGCGAGTCGCAGTCGCTCGATTTCCACAGCCCGTATGGCTGCTCCAAGGGCGCAGCCGACCAGTACGTGCTCGATTACGCGCGAACCTACGGCATCCCGGCCGTCGTGTTCCGGATGAGCTGCATCTACGGGCCGCATCAGTTCGGCACCGAGGATCAGGGGTGGGTCGCGCATTTCCTGCTGCGCGCGCTCGACTCCCAGCCGATCACGCTGTACGGCGATGGCAAGCAGGTTCGCGACATCCTGTACATCGACGACCTGGTCGACGCGTTCCTGCTCGCCGAGCAGCACGCAGCGCAACTGGCGGGAACGGCGTTCAACATCGGCGGCGGTCCGCGCAACGCGATCAGCCTGCTCGATCTGCTGGATCGGATCGAATCGCTGCATTCGGAGCGGCCCGACGTGCGCTTCGAGGCGTGGCGGATCGGCGACCAGCGCTACTACGTCTCCGACACCCGCCGCTTCGAGCGAGCGACCGGCTGGCGCCCGCGCGTGGCCGCGGCCGACGGCATCGAGCGGCTGTACCGGTGGCTGATCGACGCGCGCGACCTGGACCGGGCTCCTCGCGCGCGGTCGGTCGCGATCGCCGAAGCGGCCCGCGTTCCCAGCAG
>DATLGW010000797.1:0-2605 GCA_035540315.1 Burkholderiaceae bacterium
GGACGTCACCGAGCGCGCCGATGCGTATCAGGTGGCGGCCGATCTGCCGGGCGTGAAGAAGGAAGACATCAGCGTCGAGGTCGACGGCAACCGCGTGACGGTTCGTGCGGAGGTCAAGCACGAGAAGGAAGTCAAGGGCGCAAACGGCAGGCAGGCGAACGGCGACGACGAACGCGTGCTGCGTCGCGAGCGCTACGTCGGCCAGTTCGTCCGCAGCATCCAGCTCGCCGACGAGCTCGACGACGAGAAGGCGGCAGCGAAGTACGAGAACGGCGTGCTGATGCTGACGCTGCCCAAGCGCCAGGCGGCGAACGTCAAGCGCCTGACGATCAACTGAGGTCGCCGCAGCGGCCAGCACGATGCCGAGCAGCCAGCGATGTGCGGCCGGCGCAATGCCGGCACCGGCATCGGCGAGCGTCGCCCGCATCCGCCCGCGCGGCCCCAGCGCCGAGCACACCAGCGCGATCGCCAGCGCCGACGGCAGGAACAGCACCGCGGCGGTGACTCCCGACAATTCCGAAATCGCCGGCTGCGGCCAGGGCAACAGCAGCCAGCCGATGCAGATGCCGCCGACCAGCAGCGCCGGCCCGAGCCCCAGCCTCCAACCCACGACCGCCACCGCCGGCAGCGCGAACACGAACGGCAGCCGGTCGCCGAACCACGGTTCGGTCGCGGCGCGCAGCGCCATCGCGACGATCGCGATCGCCGCGGCGGCCGCCCACTGCAACGCAGTGCGAGGCGGCGTCGCGCGCGGCGCTGCGGCGCCGGCCGTTTGCAGGCTTGCCGAGGACACGGACCTCTGGGGGGCGGACGACGAAACCGATCATAAGCCCGCCGCGCTGCGGGCGCCGCGGCAGCCGCAGCGCCGGCCCGGTCATCGGACGAGGCAGGAAAGCGTCCTTGCAGGACGCTTTCGAATCGGCTGCCGCGCGATCGACGGCCGGCGCAATCGCTGCTGGCCGGCGCCGCGCGGACGCCCAAGGATCAATTGATCGTCAGGCGCTTGACGTTCGCGGCCTGGCGCTTGGGCAGCGTCAGCATCAGCACGCCGTTTTCGTACTTCGCTGCCGCCTTCTCGTCGTCGAGCTCGTCGGCAAGCTGGAAGCTGCGGACAAACTGCCCGACATAACGCTCGCGACGCAGCACCCGCTCGTCGTCGCCGTTCGCGTGCTTGCCGTTGGCGCCCTTCACTTCCTTCTCGTGCTTGACCTCGGCGCGGATCGTCACGCGGTTGCCGTCGATCTCGACGTTGATGTCGTCCTTCTTCACGCCCGGCAGATCCGCCGTCACGACGTAGGCATCGCTGCGCTCGGTGACGTCGACGCGCATTCCGGCCGCCTGCCCGTTCGCGCCGCTCGCCCGGGCGTCACCGGTCAGCGGCTCGGCAAAGAAGCTGCGGAACAGCGTCGGGAACACGTCCGCGAACGGATCGTAGATCGAAACTCGGTTCATGTTCACACCTCCGTGATTTCTGTGTGTCGGACTCCGGTGGCACGGCCACCCATGAACCGGAAATGGGCGCAAACGCCGGCATTTTCAAGCCAATGGTTCCTGCTCGCGCCGCGGCGGGCCGAACGCAGCGTCGTCTGGAGTGTGAACTCGCCCTAGCCCGTCACCGCCTCCCAGCACAGCCGCGCGCCGACCAGCAGCAGCGAGCCGGTCAGCAACAGGTAGAACGGCCGCTCGGGAATCCGCCGTACCAGCGCCAGTCCGAGCGCATACCCGAGCGGCACCAGCGGCATCAGCGCCAGCGACGTGCCCAGATTCGCCCGGTCGAACAGACCGATCGCGGCATACGGCACGAGCTTCACGTAATTCACCGCGGTGAAGAAGATCACCGTGGTGCCGACGAAGCGCTGCTTGTCCAGCCGCAGCGGCATCAGGTACTGCATCAGCGGCGGGCCGCCCGCGTGCGCGATCGTGCTGGTGAAGCCGGAGACGCCGCCCCAGAACGCACCCGGGCCTGCAGCCCGCGGTGCCGGCGGCGGCAGCCCGCCGCGCAGGTCCAGGACCAGCCGGTGCAGCGCGAACGCCAGGCACTCGATACCGACCACGGCCTTGACCCAACGCGCGTCGAGCACCTTGAATGCAAGCGCGCCGATCGCCACCCCGACCAGCGCGCCCGGCAGCAGCCAGCGCAGCAGCTCGCGATCGGCCTGGCCGCGGTAGGCCCACAGGCCCAGCAGATCCATCAGGCACAGGATCGGCAGCATGATTGCAGCGGCTTGCGGCGGCGCGATCGTCAGCGACATCAACGGCACCGCAAGCATCACGAAGCCGCCGAGCCCAGCCTTGGAGATGCCGGCCAGCAGCACCGCCGGGACCGCAACCGCGTAGAACCACGGGTCTGCGATCAGCTGCACGATCGAGCGCCCGGCTGCGACGACCCGATCAGGTTCCGGCCTGCCCGGGCGCGGGCAGCGGCGTCGACTGCCACGACGCCATCTGCCAGTCCTGCGGTCCGCGGCGCCAGACTTGCAGGTAGCGGCTGTAGACGGTCTTGCGCCGCCCCTGGACCGACACGTCGATCCGCAGGTCGCCGTTGACGAGCACCACGTCGTTCCACACGCGGAAATCGCGCCGGATCGCCTGCAGCGCATGGTAC
>DATLGW010000798.1:0-5831 GCA_035540315.1 Burkholderiaceae bacterium
AGCAAGCGCTGGGACACGCCGGAGCACCGGCCAGGCGATCCGCGTCGCACCGCGGGCGGCAAGCCCTATCCGCCGTTCCACGACCTGATGGCGCTGGTCGACGGCGACGCGGCCGAAGCGGTTGCGCAGGTCGCGCGCCAGCGCTGGTTCACCGCCACCGGCGAGACGCTGTCGCCGGTGCAGACCAACGGCGACCCATGGCCGCCGATGCTCGAGCCGCAGTTCACCGACGTCGCAATCGGCGTGGCGTGCACGGCGCCCGAGATCGATGCGTCCGGCGGCGTACGCGACGTCGAACAGCTGTACCTGGACATGATCGCGGCGGCGCGGCGCTATATCTATATCGAGAACCAGTTCTTCACTGCGGCGCGAATCGCCGACGCGCTGGCGGCGCGGCTGATGGAGGACGATCCGCCGGAGATCGTCCTGGTCACGCGACTGCTCAGCCATGGATGGCTCGAGGAGATGACGCTGCACGTGCTGCGGGTCGGCTTGGTGCGCCGGCTGCGCAACCTCGATCGGCGCGGGCGGCTCCACGTCTACTATCCGCACGTCGAGGGGCTCGCCGAAGGCACCTGCGTCGACATGCACTCGAAGCTGATGATCGTCGACGATCAGTGGCTGCGCGTGGGGTCGGCGAACCTTAGCAACCGCTCGATGGGAATCGATTCCGAGTGCGACCTGCTGATCGAGGCGCGCGGCGATCCGCAGGTCGCGCGGCAGATCCGGCAGGTGCGCGATCGGCTGATTGCCGAGCACGCCGGCGCCGAAGTCGCCGAGCTGTCGCGCGAGATCGACCGCGCCGGCAGCATCAGCGGCGGCATCACGCGCTTCAACGATCCGCGCCGCTGCCTGCGGCCGCTGGCGGACCTGCACGACTGGTCCGACGTCGTCGTCAGCACGGCCAAGCTGGGCGATCCCGAGGAGCCGGTATCGTTCGACAAGCTGGTCGATTACTTCGCGCCCGCGCCGGTGAAGACGCCGAGCGCGCTGTGGCGGCCGGTGATCGCCGCGGCCGCAGCGGTCGCGGCGATGGCGGCGCTGTGGCGGTTCACCCCGGTGGCCGACGTCGTCACGGCCGAGGCGGTGATCGGATGGGCCGAGCAGTTCTCGGCGTTCTGGTGGGCGCCGCTGATCGTGATCCTGGCGTACACGCCGGCGTGCTTCGTGATGTTCCCGCGGCCGCTGATCACGTTGGCCGCCGCGGTCGCGTTCGGTCCGTGGCTCGGCTTCGGCTACGCGATGACGGGGATCCTGCTGGCGGCGGCCGCGACCTACGTGGTGGGGCGGCGAATGCCCGATTACGAGGTGCGCCGCTATGCGGGCGAACGGTTCCTGCGGCTGAGCCAGGTCCTGCGCCGCCACGGGCTGGTCGCGATCACCGTGCTGCGGATCATTCCGGTGGCTCCGTTCGCGGTCGAGGGCGTGGTCGCGGGCGCGCTGCGGCTGAAGCTGTGGCACTTGCTCGCCGGCACGTTCATCGGGATGCTGCCGGGGGTGATGACGGCGACGGTGTTCGGCGATCAGCTCGAGGCGGGCCTGCGCGATCCGGGCGCGATCAACTTCTGGGTGATCGGACTGGTCGTGCTGCTGCTGCTGCTTGCAGTCGCGACCGCCCGCTGGTGGTTCCGCAAGCTCGAGCGCTCGGCGCTTGCCGATCTGCGCCGGCGCCCGCTGACTCGGCCGGCGCCGGCGCATTGAACTGAAACCGGCGCGCGCCGGCCGGCGTTCAGGCGTCGCCGACCAGCCGGATCACGCGGCCGGTGCCGCCGCAGTCCTCGCAGCTTGCCCCGGCCTGCAGGCGACCGCTGCCGCCGCAGCGGGGGCACACGTCTTCGCCCGATTGCGGCGTGCCGGGCGGGACTTCGTCGCCGGGACGCTTGGCTGCGCCGGCGCCGCCGGTCGGAGCCGTCTGCTGCGATTGCGGACGCTGAGTCCGAGGGTCCTTGGGCTGCATCGTGTCCTCCGATTCGGCACGTCAGGGACGACGCAGCTGTCAAGCAAGCGGCGCTCCCGCGCGGCCGGGCGCTGTAGGACGCCTCCGGCAACCAGAGTCGTTCGCTTCCGATCGCCGCGGGCGAATCGATCGCTCAGACTGTCGGGATCACGATCGATGGAGGCTTGCATGCGCGACCGCTTCGATGAGTACCGCGAGGGCCGGCGGACGCTGGGCACCAGCGCCGATTTTCCGCTGGACGTACGCGACGAGGGGTATTGGGCGACCCGCCCGCGCGGGCCGAAGGGCTGGCAGCGCTCGGACGAGCGGATCCATGACGAGGTCTGCGAGCGCATCGCGCACGCCCCCGGCATCGACGCGTCGGACGTCAGCGTGTCGGTCAGCGGCGGACAGGTCAGGCTCGAGGGCACCGTGCCGCAGCGTGCGATGAAGTACCGGATCGAGGACGAGATCGTGGGCTGCGCCGGCGTTCGCGACGTTGACAACCGGATCAAGGTGCAGACCGGCGAGTGGCCGTCGCAGCGGGCCGAGCGAAGCGACGCGCGTCCGGGATCGCTGCTGCTGGACCTGTTCGGAATGCAGTCGGGCACGCGGGTGCGCGAGCTGATGACACGCGACGTGCAGACGGTGTCGGCGGACGACACGCTGCAGCATGCGGCCGAGCTGATGAAGCAGCTCGATGTCGGCGTGTTGCCGGTCTGCGACGGCGACCGGCTGCGCGGCATCGTCACCGATCGCGACATCGCGGTGCGCGCGGTTGCCCAGGGCCAGGATCCGGCGACGGCGACGGTCTCGCAGGCGATGACGTCGCAGGTGCACTGGTGCGATCAGGACGACCCGATCGACGCGGTGCTCGAGCGGATGCGAAACCTGCAGGTGCGGCGGATCCCGGTGCTCGATCGCGATCGCCGGCTGGTCGGCATCGTCGCGCTCGCCGACGTCGCGTTGCGCCAGGGCGCGAGCGTTGCCGAACCGGCGCTGCAGGACATCTCTCAGCCGACGCGCTCGAGCCGGCGCACGCGCCGGGCCGTGATCGGAATCTGAGCCGGGAATCCGAGCCGGGAATCCGAGCGGGGAATCTTAATCTGGGCTGGGAATCCCAGCCGGAAACCGCGACGCGCCGGTCTGCCGCGACCGGCGCGTCAGCCCGCGGCGCGGATCAGCGCCGCCGGCGCGGCGGCTCGCACTCGTACAGCAGGCTGGTCAGGCCGTCCTCGGCGACCGTTTCCAGCCGCACCTTGAAGCCCCACAGCTGCGCCAGGTGCAGGATCACCTGCCGGTGATCGGCCTGCAACGGGCGGCGGTCGCGCTGGAAGTGCTGCAGCGTCAGCGTGCGGTCGCCGTGCAGGTCGACCTTCGTCACCTGGATGTTCGGCTCGCGCTCGGCCAGCGAGTACTGCTGCGACAGCATCTCGCGCACCTGCGCATAGCCGGCATCGTCGTGGATCGCCCCGATGCGTCGCGTCGCTTCCCGATCGTCGTCGACCAGGCAGAAAAGGCGCAGGTCGCGGATCACCTTCGGCGACAGGTATTGCGCGATGAAGCTCTCGTCCTTGAAGTTGCGCATCGCGAAGTCGAGCGTCTCGATCCAGTTGCTGCCGGCGATGTCGGGGAACCAGCGGCGGTCCTCGTCGGTCGGATCCTCGCAGATGCGGCGCAGGTCGCGGAACATCGCGAAGCCGAGCGCGTACGGGTTGATGCCGCCGAAATGCGGGCTGTCGTAGCCGGGCTGCGTCAGCACGTTCGTGTGCGAGCGCAAGACCTCCAGCATGAACCCGTCGCCGATCAGCCCCTCGTCGTACATCGTCTGCAGGATCGTGTAGTGCCAGAACGTGGCCCAGCCTTCGTTCATCACCTGCGTCTGGCGCTGCGGATAGAAGTACTGCGCGAGCTTGCGGACGATCCGCGCCAGCTCGCGCTGCCACGGCTCGAGCAGCGGCGCGTGCTTCTCGACGAAGTACAGCAGGTTCTCCTGCGGCTCGTTCGGGAACGGCTTCTCGGGCTCGCGCTCGTCGTCGACCTCGCGCCGCGGCACCGTGCGCCACAGGTCGTTGACCTGCTGCTGCAGGTACATCTCGCGTTCCTTCTGGCGCAGCTGCTCCTGCGCGAGCGAACGCTTCGACGGCCGCTTGTAGCGGTCGACGCCGTGGTTGGCCAGCGCGTGGCACGCGTCGAGGATCCGCTCGACCTCGACCTCGCCGTAGCGCTGGTCGCATTCGGCGATGTAGCGGCGGGCGAACACCAGGTAGTCGATCACCGAGTCGGCGTGCGTCCAGGTCCGGAACAGGTAATTGCCCTTGAAGAACGAGTTGTGCCCGTAGCACGCATGCGCGATCACCAGCGCCTGCATCGGCAGCGTGTTCTCCTCCATCAGGTAGGCGATGCAGGGGTTCGAGTTGATGACGATCTCGTACGCCAGGCCCATGTGCCCGCGCTTGTACGTCTGCTCGATCGCCAGGTAACGCTTGCCGTAAGACCAGTGCGTGTAGTTCACCGGCATGCCGTGCGACGCGTACGCGTCCATCATCTGCTCGGCGCCGATGATCTCGATCTGGTTCGGATAGGTGTCGAGCTTGTACTTGTCGTGCGCGATCCGCGCGATCTCGGCGTCGTACTGCTCGATCAGCTCGAACGTCCATTCCGAGCCGACCGGCAGCGGCACGCCCGATCCCGGCTGCGGCCGCAGCGCCGGCGCATGCGTCTGGCGTTGCAGGTCGTCGATCGGAAGCGATTCCCGAGCGGCAGCGTTCTGATCCGCCAGGTCTCGCTTCGGCGGGTTCTGGTTCATGCGGCGGCCTTCTGGTTCTTGCGCGCGAACAGCTCGCGCAGCACCGGGTACACGTCCGCCCGCGTCCGGATCCGGCCCAGCGCCAGGTTGCGCGCCGTCGCCCGGGCTGCGTCGTACTGTTCCCACAGCTTCTGAGGATGCTCGGCTTCGATCTCGACGTAAGCGAAGTATTGCACCAGCGGCAGCAGATCGTTGACCAGCAGCTGTCGGCACTTGGGCGAATCGTCGTCCCAGTTGTCGCCGTCGGAGGCCTGCGCGACGTAGATGTTCCATTCGGCGGTCGGGTAGTTCTCGCGGATCTCGGACAGCGCGAGCTCGAGCGCGCTCGAAACCAGCGTACCCCCCGATTCTGGCGAATGGAAGAACTCGTCCTCGTCGACGACCCTCGCACTGGTGTGGTGACGGATGAACACCAGCTCGATCCGCTCGTAATGGCGGGTCAGGAACAGGTGCAGCAGGATGAAGAAGCGCTTCGCCAGGTCCTTGCGCTTCTCGTCCATCGATCCGGACACGTCCATCAGGCAGAACATCACCGCCTGCGAGATCGGCCGCGGCTGCACGATCCGGTTGTTGTAGCGCAGGTCGAAGGTGTCGATGAACGGCACCCGCGCGATTTTCGACAGCGCGGACTGGCGCTCGGCGTACAGGCGCGCGAGCCGCTCCGAAGGGGCAGCCGCGTCGCCGTCGCCGGCATCGGCGGCTGGGTCCTCGTCGAGCCGGCCGCCCAGCATCACGATCTCGTCCTCGATCTCGCGCAGCCGCTGCCGGTACGGCGCCGACAGCGCGATCCGCCGGCCCAGCGATTTCCTCATCGTGCGCAGCACCGACAGGTTCGACGGCGTGCCGTCGCTGCGCCAGCCTGCGCGCACCAGCTTGCGCTC
This sequence comes from Burkholderiaceae bacterium, assembly GCA_035540315.1. Lineage (GTDB taxonomy): Bacteria > Pseudomonadota > Gammaproteobacteria > Burkholderiales > Burkholderiaceae_E > DATLGW01. The sequence continues at coordinate 5,627 of DATLGW010000798.1, forward strand.
GGCCAGCGTCGACAGCTGCGTCTTCACCAGGTCGGGCAGCTCCATGTCCTCGAAGAAGAACTCGAGGAACTCCTCGCGCGTCAGCCGAAACCGGAACGTGTCCTCGCTCTCGCCCGAGTCGCTGGCCTGGCTGCCGCCGCCGCCGGCGCCGCCGCCCTCCGGGCGCGGGATCCGGTCACCGGTCACGAACTCCTTGTTCCCCGGC
>DATLGW010000799.1:0-1727 GCA_035540315.1 Burkholderiaceae bacterium
GCTGGAACGTCCAGAGCCGCCGGCCGTCGTCGGCATCGAGCGCAATCAGCCGGTTGTCGCCGGTGCGCACGACCACCACGTCCTGCGCGATCGCGGGCGGCGTGATCACTTCGGCACCGAGCGGAACCGTCCAGCGGGTGCGCCCGTCGGCGTCGAGCAGCAACACGCTGCCGTCGCGGCCAGCGACGACGGCACGAGTGCCGTCGCTGCCGACGCCGGCGCTCAGCCGGGTGCCGACGTCGCGGCGCCAGACCGTCGAGCCGTCGCGGGGGTCGACCCGGATCACGGTGCCGTCGGCGCTGGCCGTCCACAGCGACGCGCCGGCGAAGCGCGGCTGGAAACCGACGCCGGCACGCCCTGCGGCCGCGATCGACCAGGCCGGTGCGGCGCTCGCCGCGTTCGACAGCGCCGCCAGCGGCAACGACAGCAGCAGGCGACGGCGCGACTCGCGCAGCGCCGCCACCTCAGGCGCCCCCGAGCGAATCGAGCTTCAGCTGCACCGCCGTGCGCAACGGATCGCCCGCGCCGAGCTGCGCCAGCGACTGCTTGTACGCGTCGCGCGCCTCGTCGGCGCGGTTCAGCGCCAGCAGCGCGTCGCCGCGCCGGTTCGCGTACAGCGGCGCGAACCGTCCCGGCTCGTCGCCGCCCAGCACCCGCAACGCCTCGTCGTACGACTGCTCGTCGATCAGGATCCCGGCCAGCCGCAGCCGTGCCAGCTGCCTGAACTCGACATCCTGCGCGCGCTCGATCGCCCACTGCAGCGGCGCTTTCGCCGAGCGCAGATCGTTCGCCTCGTGATGCACGCGCGCCGACAGCAGCGCGGCCATCTGCGCATAGGCGGTGCGCGGGTAGCGCTCGAAGATCGTGCCCGCGTGTTCCTTGACCTTGGCGACGTCGCGCGCCTCGACCGCCTCGCGCAGCTGCTCGTACACCACCGCAGCTTCCATCGCCTGCCGCTGCTGCCACCAGCCCCATGCGCGGTAGCCAGCGATCACCAGCAGCACGATCGTGATCGTCGTCAGGATGAAGTTGCCGTAGCGGTTCCAGAACGCCTTGAGCGCGTCGATGCGTTCCTGTTCTTCGAGGTTGTAAGCCATGTGTGAAACGGATCTCCCTAGCCGGCGTTCCCGCCGTTGTCGTCATCTTCCACGAGAGCGCGCAACAGATGCTCGGCCAGCGCATCGAGCGCGACCACGTCCTGGCGGCCGCCCTGCGCGTCGCCGTCCGGTTCGCGCAACCGCTTGACCGTCGCGCAGCGGCGCGCGACCTCGTCGTCGCCGAACACCACCGCCAGCGCGGCGCCGCTGGCGTCGGCGCGGCGGAACTGGGCCTTGAACCCGCCCCCGCCCGCGTGCAGGATCACGTCCAGGCCGATCGAACGCAGCGATTCGGCGGTGGCGAACGCGAGCCGCTGCGCGGCGTCGCCCTGGTGCACGATGTACACGTCGCACGACGGCGCCGGTTCGACATCCCCGCCCGTCTCGCGCATCAGATCGAGCAGCCGCTCCACGCCGATCGCAAACCCGCAGGCAGGCGCCGGCTTGCCGCCCAGCAGCTCGATCAGCGGATCGTAGCGGCCCCCGCCGCAGACCGTGCCCTGCGCGCCCAGCCGATCGGTGACCCACTCGAACACGGTGCGGTTGTAGTAATCCAGGCCCCGCACCAGCCTCGGGTTGATGCGGAACGGGATTCCGACCTCGCGCAGCAGCGCCTGCACGCCCTCGAAG
>DATLGW010000800.1:0-4712 GCA_035540315.1 Burkholderiaceae bacterium
GCATAGAAGCTGCCTTTCTGCGGCACCGTGGTGCCGTAGACGAGCTGCGCGACCTCCTTTCCGTCGAGCCCGCGCGCGGCGATTGCATCGCCGGTCACCTGTACGGCAAGGTCCAGACTCGACACGTCGGCCGTCGCGCCCTGCCACCGGATGAACGGCGAAGACCACATCAGCGGCAGCGGGATCCATGCATTGTCGAACTTCATCGCGATGCCTTCGAAACCGTGAGTCAGATGCGCTTTGGTGCGCCCGACCCGATTATCGCGCAATCGCCTTCAGCGCCTTGCGATCGATCTTGCCCACCGTCGTCTTCGGCAGCTCGTCGACGATCCGGATCGCCGCCGGAACCTTGTACTTCGCCAGGTTGTGCGCGCAATGTTCGATCAGATCCTGCGCCGATGCCGGCACGCCCGCACGCAGCACGACGAACGCTTCGATTATCTCGCCCCGGTATGCGTCGGGTACGCCGACCGCGGCCGCCTCATGCACTGCCGGATGCATCGCGAGCACCTCGTCTATCTCGCGCGGGTATACGTTGTAGCCACCCACGATTGCCATGTCCTTCTTGCGGTCCCGGATGTACAGATAGCCGTCGGCGTCGAGCTCGCCGATGTCGCCGGTGTACAGCCAACCGTCGCGCAGCGCCTCGGCCGTCTCCGCCGGAAGATTGCGATAGCCCTGCATCACCTGCGGTCCGCGCACTCGAATCTCTCCGCTCGTGCCCGGCGGCAGCACGGTGGCGCCGTCGTGCACGTCCACGATCTCGATCCGGGTCTGGGCCAGCGCGATTCCGGCGGAACCCGCGACGCGCCGGCCGTGCAGCGGCTGGAACGTCGCGACCGGACCCGCTTCGGTCTGGCCATAGCCTTCGAAGATCGGCGCGCCGGTCGCCTGCTCCCAGCGGCGCAGCGTCTGCTCGGGCAGCGCCGCCGAACCCGAATAGCAGGTGTGGAGCGTCGAAAAATCGGTGCGCTCGAACTCCGGGAAGCTCAACAGCCCGTTGTAGATCGTCGGGCTGCCCGGGAAGATCGTGATCCGCTCGCGCACGATCAGCCGCAGCAGCTCGTCGGGGCGGTAGCGCGGCATCACGACCAGCGTCCCCGCACAGTACGCGCACAGGAACAGCCCCATCGCCAGCGCATACGAGTGGAACAGCGGCATCGCGCACAGCACGCGCTCGCCATGGCGCCCGGTCGGCAGCACCGATTCGCGCTGGCTGACGTTGACCGATACCGACGCGTTCGACAGCATCACGCCCTTCGATCGCCCGGTCGTTCCGCCGGTGTACTGCACGAATGCGAGCGAGTCGCCCCGCGGCAGCGGCTCGGGCAGCGGCACCTGCATCGATGCCCAGCGCGTGAGCGCGCCGTCGCCTGGCGTCAGCCGCACCCGGTGCGGAATCGCCAGCGCATCGAGCAGCGGCTCGACCTCCGCCGCACGCGCCGCGTCGTAGACGATCGCCGCCGGCTCGGCATCGCGCAGGATCTGCTCGAGCTCGCGCGGCGTGTACAGCGGGTTCAGCGGTACGACCTGCGCGCCGGCAGCGATCACGGCGAACGTCGCGATGCAGATCTCGATGCTGTTCGGCAGCAGGATCGCAATGCGCGAGTCGCTCGTGCCGACCGCGCGCTTCAGCTCGTGCGCGAAGCCCGCGACGCAGGACAGGTACGGGCGGTAGTCGAGCCGGGTGTCGCCGAGCACGAGCGCTTCGCGCGCCGGCGCCTCGCGCGCGGCGGCGGCGAGCATGTGGACGACTGTTTCGTGCACTAGTGGCATCCGAAGCATTGCCATTCCCGGAGACCCGCTCTCGCATCTTTCGCGGCGTAGCCCAGCTACTCCAGCTTGACGCCGGCCCGCTTGATCACCGCCGACCACTTGTCGTGATCGCTGCGGATCACCCGCGCAAGCGCCTCCGGCGGCCCCCCGGCGGGATCGGCACCGAGGCTGACGAGCCGCTCGATCATTTCAGGCGCGCGCAGCATCGTGTCGATCTCGCGGTTCAGCCGTTCGACGATCGGCGCCGGCGCGTTCGCCGGCAGGAACAGCCCGAACCAGGGGGACGCATCCATGCCGGGGATTCCGGCTTCGTCGAACGTCGGCACCGAGGGCAGCGCCCGCGTGAGCGGATTCTGCGCCACCTGCTCTGCGTTGACGAGTCTTTTGCGCGAGCCGACCTTTACCTGGACTGACCGCGCCGTCACCGCCTGTTCGATACTCGATCCGACGCGAGCCAAAGCCCGAGCAGCACCAGTGCGCCGCCTGCATACTGGAACGTCTGCACCGGCTCGCCCAGGATGACGAACGACAGCGCTGCGCCGTGCACCGGCATCAGGAAGAGATAGGGGCCTGCGCGGCTCGGCCCCACTCCGGTCACGCCGCGGTTCCACAGCACGAACGCCACCGCGGACGCGAACACGCCCATGTAGCCGAGGCTGACGGTCAAGCGCGTGCTCGACGGCAGCGACAGGCTGCCCGACAGCAGCGCCGCCGGCAGCATCAACGCCAACGCCGCGATGATCGACGCGGTCAGCAGCGGCGCCTGCCCGATCTGATTCGGCGCGCGCTTCAGCAACAGCACCTGTGCCGCGCCGCAGAACACCACCGGCAGCATCCACCGATCTCCCGCGCCGAACTCGAGCGCCAGCAGCGCCTCGACGCTGCCGCGGACAACGAGCGTGACCGCGCCCGCAAATGCCAGCAGCATTCCCGACCACTGCCAGGGACGAATCGGCTGCCCGAAGAGGATGCGTGCACCGAGCAGGATCAGCAGCGGCGTCAGGCACATCAACAGCAGTGCGTTCACTGCCGTCGTCGACTGTAGTGCGGCATACACGCAGGCATGCGGCACTGCAACGCCCGTCACCCCGAGCGCGAACACCAGCCCGAGATGGCGTCGGACCGTTTCGCGCTGCCGCCACAATGCGCCGGCGGTAAACGGCAACAAGACCGCCAGCGCGATCGTCCAGCGCCAGACGTTGAGCTCGAGCGGCGCCATCTCATCGCGCAGCGCCCTGCCGGCGATGAAATTGCCCGCCCACAGCAGCGTCGCGAGCGCAAGACCAGATCGAGCCCACGACAGGACCGCGGGTTGTGCGGCCGAATGGGGTTTCAGGTCAAGTGCGGCAGACATGGCAGCTCCAATTCATGCGCCGACCCACGCGACGCATGACGGGACTATCGGAGAGCGGCGTGCCGCAGGCATGAGCCGGCAGTCCCAAGGCCGCGGGACGCCCGAGATCGAACCCGCCGATCCATGGGCCCGTCGACCCATCGCTGCCGCAAGCGCAGGGTTCGTCGCTCGACGGTCGCTAGAATGGCCGGCGTGAACGCCCGTTCCTCGTCCGGGATGCACCAGATCCGCTTCTGCACGACGTCCGACGGCGTGACGATCGCCTATGCCGTCGCAGGAGCCGGGCTGCCGCTGGTGAAGACCCCGAACTGGCTCAATCACCTGGAGCTGGACGTTCAGAGCCTGGTGTGGCGGTCTTGGATCGCGCGAATGACCGAGCGGTTCAGGTTCTACCGCTACGACGGACGCGGCTGCGGCCTGTCGGACCGCGACGTTGCCGACACCTCGTTCGCGGCTTATCGGCTGGACCTGGAAGCGGTGGTCGATGCGGCGCGGCTGAAACGCTTCGCGTTGTTCGGCGCGTCGCAAGGCGCGGGAATCGCAATCGAATACGCGGCCCGCCACCCGGAGCGGGTCAGTCACTTGATCCTGTACGGCCCCTATCTGCGCGGACTGCTCAAGCGCGATTCCAATCCACGGTGCGCCGACGAGGCGCAGACCATGATCAAGCTCGTCGAGCTCGGATGGGGCCGGGAGAACTCGGCGTTTCGGCAGGTGTTCGCGAATCAGTTCATCCCCGACAGCAGGCCCGAGCAGCTGCGCGCGTTCGACGAGATCCAGCGCCACACGGCATCGCCCGAAACCGCGGCACGCCTGCTCGCGAGTTTTCACGAAGCAGACGTGTCTGCCCTCGCACCCGACTTGTGCTGCCCTACGCTGGTCATGCATTCCCGCGGCGACGAGCGGGTCCCGTTCGAGGAGGGGCGGCGGGTGGCCGCCGCGATCCGCGGGGCCGAATTCGTGCCGCTCGACAGCCGCAACCACATCCTGCTCGAGCACCAGCCGGCCTGGCGACAGTTCTTCGACGAGATCGACGCGTTCCTGCAGCGCCATCCGGATGCCACGGTTCATGCGCCCAGCGGCTTTGCCGACCTGACCCCCAGCGAACGCCGCGTGCTGGACCTGATGGCGGCAGCGCGAAGCAACGCGCAGATTGCGTCGGCGCTCGGCATCAGCTCGAAGACCGTGCGCAACCACATCAATCACATCTTCAGCAAGCTGGGCGTGAGCGATCGCGCACAGGCGATCGTGCTTGCGCGGGAATCGGGATTCGGAAGGGGCCCGCAGTAGGCCGTCCGCATGGACTCCCTGATCGCTGCCGCCGCGCGCGCGCTTGCTGCCGGCGACCCGCTCGCCGCGCTGAAGCGAGTCGCGCTGCGCGACGACCCGCCCGCGCTGGCGCTGCGCGGCATTGCGATGGCCCAGCTCGGCGAGCACCCGCGCGCGCGCGAGCTGCTGCGGCGCGCCGCCCGCGGCTTCGGCACCCACGAAGAGCTCGCGCGCGCGCGCTGCGTCGTGGCCGAGGCCGAAGTGGCGCTGGCGATGCGCGACTTCGGCGGCTCGCCTCGTTCGCTGACGGCGG
>DATLGW010000801.1:0-10798 GCA_035540315.1 Burkholderiaceae bacterium
CCTTTGATGTCGCCGACGTGGACGACGAATTCGATCACGTCCTCGTCCAGCCGCGCCAGCACCTGCTGCAGATCGTGCCGTTCGCGCGCGCCGTAGGGCGTGTCGCCGATCAGCGCGAACGCGAACCGCGGGTCGTCGGCAGCGCGAAACGAGCTCGCAGCGTCGGCGGGGCGTCCGAGCAGCGGTGCGGCGCCCGAGGCGGCGACGCGCAGCAGCGCGCGGCCGAAGCCGCGCCTATTCATCGAGCGCCCGCCGCAGCTCGTAGATCAGCTCGAGCGCCGCGCGCGGCGTCAGCGCATCCGGATCGAGCTCGCGCAGCCGCTGCAGCAGCGGCTGCACCGGCGCGAGCGCAGCCGACGCATCGGTCGGCTCCTGCTCCGGCGCCGTTGCCGCGGCGCCTTCGGGCGCCGCGAACAGATCGAGCTGATCGTCGGCCTGAGCCGCGCGCGACTCGAGCTGCATCAGCAATTGCCCCGCCTGTCGCACCACCGGTGCGGGCACGCCGGCCAGCCGCGCAACCTGCAGGCCGTAGCTGCGGCTCGCAGGTCCGGCGCGCACTTCGTGCAGGAACACGATGCCGCCGCGGTATTCGGCCGCAGCCAAGTGCACGTTCGCGGCTTCGGGACAGCTGACCGCCAGTTGCGTGAGCTCGAAGTAGTGGGTCGCGAACAGCGTCAATGCGCGGTTGTGGCGCGCCAGACGCAACGCGATCGCGTGCGCGAGCGCCAGACCGTCGAACGTCGACGTGCCGCGGCCGATCTCGTCCATCAGCACCAGCGACGACGGCGTCGATTCGTTCAGGATCGCGGCCGCCTCGGTCATCTCGACCATGAACGTCGAGCGGCCGCCGGCGAGATCGTCGGAGGCGCCGATTCGCGTGAAGATCCGGTCGATCGGGCCGAGCGCGCAGGATCGTGCCGGCACGAAGCTGCCGCAGTACGCGAGCAGCACGATCAGCGCGACCTGCCGCATGTAAGTCGACTTGCCGCCCATGTTCGGGCCGGTGATCAGCAGCAGTCGCCGATCCGGATGCAGCTCGCAGTCGTTGGGGATGAAGCGCTCGACGCTGGCTTCGACGACCGGATGGCGGCCGCCGCGGACGTCGATTCCCGGGATCGGCATGAATCGCGGCCGCACCCAGCCGGCGTCGGCCGCGCATGCGGCGAAATTCGCCAGCACGTCGAGCTCGGCGATCGCCCGCCCCAGCGCCTGCAGCGCGGGCACGTGCGGTGCGAGCGCTGCAAGCAGCTCGTCGTACAGCGCGCGTTCGCGCTGCAGCGCCCGCTCGCGCGCCGACAGCACCTTGTCCTCGAAGGCCTTCAGCGGCGGCGTGATGTAGCGCTCCGCGTTCTTCAGCGTCTGGCGGCGGCGGTAGTCGCTCGGAACCTTGTCGGCCTGCCCGTGCGTGACCTCGATGTAGAAGCCGTGGACGCTGTTGAATCCGACCCGCAGGTTCGCGATGCCGGTCCGCTCGCGCTCGGCGCGCTCGTAGTCGACGACGAAGCGCTCGGCCTGCGAATCGGCGTCGCGCAGATCGTCGAGCGTGGCGTCGAAGCCGGCGCGGATCACGCCGCCGTCGCGCACCAGCGCCGCCGGCTCTTCGGCAATCGTCGCGGCCAGCCGTTCGAGCAGTGCCGCATCGATCGCCAATGCATCTCGCCAGGCCTGCAGCGCACCGCCGGCCGTGTCCAGGCGCGCAAGCAGCGCATCGAGCTGCGGCAGCGCCGCCAGCGACTCCCGCAGCGCCGTCAGCTCGCGCGGCCGCGCCGAGCCCAGCGCGATTCGGGTCGCGATCCGCTCGAAGTCCGCCGCCCGATGCAGTTGCGCGCGCAGCTGCGGATGCGCGGCGAGCAGCAGGTCGACCCGGTCGTGGCGGCCGGCGGCCTCGGTCTGCGAGCGCGGCGGCTGCTGCAGCCAGCGACGCAGCAGCCGCGACCCCGCGGCAGTCGCGCACTGATCGAGCCGCGACAGCAGCGTCGGCCCCTCGGTGCCGCGCAGCGGCTCGACGATCTCGAGGTTGCGTCGCGCCGCCGCATCGAGGAGCAAGTACTGGTCCGACCGCAACACGCGCAGCTGCTGCAGGTGCGTCGGGTCGCAACCCTGCGTGCGGCGCAGGTGCTCGAGCAACGCACCGGCGGCTGCGGTCGCATCGGACTCGTCGTCGATGCCGAAGCCCTGCAGGCTGGCGACGCCGAGCAGCTCGCGCAGCCGTGCCTCGGAGCGGCGGGGATCGAAATGCCAATCGGGCAGCCAGCTGCGGGGCGGGGGCGGGCGCAGCTGCTCGATCCGCGACAGCGCGGCAACCGCCGCGTCGCCGGCTTGCGCCGACTGCCACGACTCCGGCAGCACGATCTCCGCCGGACGGATCCGGTCGAGCTCGGTCGCGAGCTCGCTCGCGTCGATCACGGCAAGCCAGCATTCGCCGCTCGCCACGATCATCGACGCCAGCGCCAGCCGCTGGCGTCCGAGGGCTGCGACGCCGAGCAGCGGCCGATCGTCCCGCTCGGGCAGCAGCTGCGCGTCGGTCAGCGTCCCTGGCGTGACCACGCGCACGACCTTTCGCTCCACCGGCCCCTTGCTGGTGGCCGGATCCCCGAGCTGTTCGCAGATCGCGACCGATTCGCCGGCGCGTACCAGCCGCGCGAGGTACTGCTCGACCGCCTGCACCGGCACACCGGCCATGCGGATCGGTTCGCCGTTGGAGGCGCCGCGCCGCGTCAGCGTGATCCCGAGCAGCCGCGAGGCCTTTTCCGCATCCTCGTAGAACAGCTCGTAGAAGTCGCCCATCCGGTAGAACAGCAGCACGCTCGGATGCTGCGCCTTGATGCGCAGGTACTGCTGCATCATCGGGGTGTGACTCTCGAACCCTGCGCTGCTCTGCTGCAACCGACCGTTCCCCTTTCGAATCGAGCGCTCATTGCCTCAGGCGCTTCATCAAGCGCCTGGCCTCCGGGTGGGGAGGCTGGCCCAACGCGAACTTTACGCGATTGCACCGCGGGAGGACTCGGCCCTGTCGGAGTCGGGGGCCCGGGCGCGCGGGGTTCCGGTGCCGCATCTGGCCGGAGCAAAGGTTGCTATTGACAACCAGATCGCCGGGCTCGTAAACTGACATGGTTGTTATACGCAACCATGATGAAACCGAACGACTCTTGCTGCGCAGACCTGCTGCGCGAAGTGGCCCGCCTCTACGTGCGAGCTCAGCGCACGGCGGCCGACTGCTGCGGCACGACCAGCACGCAATGCCAGATGCTGATCGAGCTCGACCGGGCGGGCCCGATTCCGATGAACGACCTGGGTTCGCGACTCTCGCTCGAGAAGAGCTGGGTGAGCCGGGCCGTCGATACGCTGGTCAACGAAGGGTTGGTGGCGAAGACGCCGAATCCGCAGGACTCGCGCAGCTGGGTGCTGAGCCTGACGGCGGCCGGGCGCCGCCGATGCAAATCGCTGAACGCGCAGCTCGACGGCCACGCCGAACGCCTGATGAGCCGGTTCAACGAAGCCGAGCAGGACATCGTCAACCAAGGGCTGGCGCTCATCTTGCGCGCGCTGCGCGAGGACGCGGGCCTGCAGGCGTGCTGCCCGATCCCTGAACTCGAGGAGAATGCGTCATGACACTGAAAGAAATTCGTCCGGAGCTCGCGGAGCTTGTCGCCGGCGGCGATGCCGCCCGTTTGCCGGTCGCGGTACTGGGCGCCGGCCCCGTCGGGCTGGCTGCCGCTGCGCATCTGCTCGAGCGTGGGCTCGAGTTCGTCGTGCTGGAGGCATCCGATTCGGTCGGCGCGAACCTGCTGGACTACGGGCACGTTCGGCTTTTCTCGCCGTGGCGCTACAACGTCGACAAGGCGATGGCGAGGCAGCTGCAGGCGGCCGGCTGGATCGAGCCCGACCCCGACGAGCTGCCGCTCGCGAGAGAAATCGTCGTCGAGGTCCTGCAGCCGTATGCGGCCTTGCCCGAGGTCGTCTCGAGGCTGCGGCTTGGGCACCGGGTCGTGTCGGTGAGCCGCGAAGGCTTCGACAAGGTCAAGACGCTCGGCCGTGACGAGGCAGCGTTCGTGTTGCGAGTCGAGCACGGCGATGTCGTCGAGGACATCCGGGCACGGGCGGTGATCGACGCGACCGGCACCTGGACCCAGCCGAATCCGCTCGGCGCCAACGGGCTGCCCGCCATCGGCGAAGAGGAGCTCGCGGACCGCATCGCTTATCGCATCCCCGACGTGCTGAACGCCGAACGTGCGCGTTATGCAGGCAAGCGGGTCCTCGTCGTCGGCTCCGGACACTCCGCGGCCAATGCGCTGCTCGACCTCGCAGTGCTCGCCGAATCGAATCCCGACACTCGGTTGGTCTGGGCCGTGCGGACCAAGAGCCTGGCCAGGGCATTCGGTGGCGGCGAGGCGGACCAGCTGCCCGCGCGCGGCGAGCTCGGTGCGCGGCTCAAGGCCTTGGCCGACTCCGGCAAGCTCGAGTTTTTCTCCGAGTTTCGCGTTGCCGCATTGTCGCGCCGCGCCGGCGCGATCACGGTGTTCGGGCTCGGGCCGGACGGCGCGCGCCGTGAAATCGCAGGCATCGACGAAATCGTCTGCGCGACCGGCCAGCGCCCGAACCTCGCGATGACGAGCGAGCTGCGAGTCAAGCTCGACCCCTGGTTGGAGTGCAACGAGGCGCTGGGGCCGCTGATCGACCCCAACGTGCACAGCTGCGGCACCGTTCGGCCGCACGGCCATCGTGAGCTGTCGCATCCCGAGGCGGGCTACTACACCCTCGGCGTGAAGAGCTACGGCAGGGCCCCGACGTTCCTGATGGCCACCGGTTTCGAGCAGGCCCGCTCGGTGGCGGCGGCGCTCGCAGGCGACATCGAAGCTGCCGACCGGGTGGAACTGGATCTGCCGGAAACGGGAGTCTGCGGCGCCCCGGCGCGCTCGTCCGATTCCTCTGAAGGATCCGGCGCCGCAGGCGCCGCCTGCTGTGGAACCCGATCCGGCACGGAGCTTCCGGCCGATGCTGGCAGTGGCTGTCGTGTTCCGTCGCTCGTGCCGCCGTCGTCCGTCGATGACGACGTGAAGTTCCGCCGCGCGAGCCGCCGGTGATGATCGCGAACGGCCGAGTCGACGAGGCCGCGCTCAGTCGACGTTGCTTTCGTCCCGGTACATCACCTGGCTGCGTTTCTCGCGGACCCACGCGTCGATCTGCTCGAGCGTGCGCAATTGCGACGGATCGAAGCGGTCCCAGCTGACGATCTCGTCGAGCCGCTTCTTCCATCGCTTGTACGGCGGCTTAGCGGCCGGACCGAAGCAGAAGATGTCGATCACTGCGAGCTCGTCCGGCACGCCGAGCAGCGGCTTGATCGCCCGCTGGGCGTTCTCCTGTCCGATCGCAGTGACCCACCAGACGTTGTAGCCGAGTGCGGCGGCCGCAAGGTGCGCCGACATCGTCGATGCAGCGACCGACTGCAGCAGGATGCGTTCGGCGTTCTCGTGGTACTGGCGATCGAGCTCGGAGCCGTCGAGCAGCACCGGGAAGGCGCGGGTCCAGCGGAAGTCAGAGGCGATGACGATCATGCCGGGCGCGGTCTCGAGGCCGCGATAGTTCGGCGTCGGGAACTTCATCCGCAGCTTCGCGCGCTGGCGCTGCTCGTCGACGAAGTAGTCGGCAATCGCCTTCTTGGTCGCCGGCTCGGTGACGACGATGTAGTGCCACGGCTGAGCGTTCGCGCCCGACGGCGCGTGTCGCGCTGCCTCGAGGATCAGCTCGTAGTGCTCGCGCGGCACGACGTAGGCCGGATCGAACTGGCGCGTCGTCATCCGCGCGCGGATCACTTCCATCAGCGCCTGGTAGCGCTCGGGCGGCGTGGTCTGGGCGGGGGAATTCATCCGGCTCTCCTTCGCGCTCGGGGCTCGCGAGATGGCACTGGGACGATGGGGGCAATGATAGGCGAGGGCGTGCAGCGGAGGTTTAATCGCAGCCGCAGAGGCGGCGCGATGCGAGGCGGACGAATGCACGGCAGCAAGGGGCGGAAATCGTGACCGCAGCCCGTTCGATATGGCGGCTCGCGTCCGATGCGGTCTCGTCCTACGTCGACGATTATGCGCTCAGCATGGGCGCGGCGCTCGCGTATTACACGATGTTCTCGCTCGCGCCGATGTTGCTGATCGTCATTGCGGTCGCGGGGCTGGTGTTCGGCGAGCAGGCCGCGCAGGGCGCAGTCGTCGAGGAGCTGCGCGCGTTGATGGGTCCCGAAGGCGCGCAGGCGACCGAGGCGCTGCTGCAGGGATTCAGCCGCCCCGCCGAGGGAATCGCCGGCACGCTGATCGGAGTGGCGGTGCTGCTGATCGGCGCGACGACGGTGTTCGCGGAGCTGCAGAGCGCGCTCGACCGGATCTGGCGGGCGCCGGCGCGCAAGAAGACCAGCGGACTGTGGGCGCTGCTGCGCGCCCGCCTGCTGTCGTTCGGGCTGATCCTCGCGCTGGGCTTCCTGATCATCGTGTCGTTGCTGCTGAATGCGGCGCTCGCGGCGCTCGGCCAGGTATGGGGGCCGATGCTCGAAGGCTGGGATCGGCTGGTGAAAGCGATCGACTTCGCGCTCAGCTTCGGCATGATCACGGTCGGCTTCGCGCTGATCTACAAGTTCATGCCGCGGGTGCACATCGGGTGGCGCGACGTGTGGGTCGGCGCGATCGTCACGGCACTGCTGTTCACGCTGGGCAAGTCGCTGATCGGGCTGTACATCGGGACCGCGGGGCTGGGAACGGCGTTCGGTGCGGCGGGATCGCTGGTCATCGTGCTGGTGTGGGTCTACTACTCCGCGCAGATCTTCCTGCTCGGCGCCGAGTTCACCTGGGTCTATGCGCACGAATACGGCTCACGCCGCGGGCAACCTCGACCGCGTCCCGAGCAGGACGATCCTCAGGTCGAGACGCCGCAGCGATCGCCGCCCGCGGCACCGTCGGAGCGTTGGTCGGCACGGCGCGGACACGACTGATCCGGCGGCGGCGGGTTCAGCCCATCCGGCGACGGGTCAGCCGACCGCCAGCAGCGCGGCTGCCGGGAACGTGGCCATCGCGTCGGCGACCGCGATGCGCCCGTTGCGCACCGTCACGGACTCGCCGGTCAGCAGGTTCGTCAGCTTCGCGCCGTCGGGCAGGTCGGCGGCAGCGACCGAGGCGTCGGCCCACACGTCGGCGCCCAGCGGCAGCGCGCCCGGATCGTCGAGCAGCTGCGCGAACATCCGGCCGCTGACGACGATCAGCGTCCGATGCGCTTGCCGGCGTGCGTACGCGAGCACGTGGTTCGCCCGCGCGCCGGAAACCTCGAGCCCCTGGTAGTTCCCGTCGCGGAACAGCTCGGGCATCCGCCGGCGCTCGTCGAGCAGACGCCACGTCGTCCAGAGTTTCGCGCGGCCGTCGAGCAGCCATTCCCCGAGCTCGGCCGGCTCGGGCGGGGTCCCGCGCTCGCGCAGCGTGCGCAGCTCGCCCAGCAGCCGCTCCAAGCGCTGGTAGTCGACCGGACGCCGGTTGTCGGGGTCGACCAGGCTGTAGTCGAACAGCTCGTTGCCCTGGTACAGATCGGGTACACCGGGCGACGTATACTTCAGCAGCATCAGCGACACCGAGTTCAGCGCGCCGAACCAGGCGATCCGTGCCGACTGCGCGCGCAGGTCGTCGAGGAACGGATTGGCTTCCGGGCGCGCCAGCAGTCCGCGGACGAACTGCGCGACGGCAGCCTCGTATTCGGCATCGGGATTGATCCAGCTGGTGCGCTCCTTCGCTTCGCGCACGGCCTTCATCATGTACTGCTCGATGCGGTCGCGAAACTGCGCGAGCGCATCGCCCTCGAGCCCTTGCGGCGGGAACGTGCCCAGCAGCGTCTGGTACAGCAGGTATTCGTCGCTCGGCGACGGCGCCACCTCGCCGTTGACCTTCGTGCGGCGGGTCCGGTTCAGCACGCGCCAGCGGCGCAGCAGCAGCCGCCACGCAGCCGGCAGCTCCGACAGCACGTTGATCCGTTGTCGCACGTCCTCCGAGCGCTTGTTGTCGTGCGTCGAAGTCGCGAGCATCGTCGCAGGCCAGCGCGCCGCGCGATCGGCGCTCGCGGCATGAAATGCGCGCACGGTGGTGCCGAACACGCCGGGATCGCCGCCGACCTCGTTCAGCGACGTCAAGCGGTTGTACAGGTAGAACGACGTGTCCTCGACTCCCTTGGCCGCGAGCGGCGAGCTGAACTGCTGGAATCTCGCGGCGAAGCGCAGCACGCGCTGGCGCAGCGCGTCGTCGGCATCTTCGAATGTCTGTCCCAGCAGCGTCTGACGCACGAAGCCGAAGATCGTCGGATCGGCAGTGCGGCTGCGACGGGTGGCGCGGCCGACTGCCCAGTCGATGTAGCGGCTGTCCTGCGGCGAGGGGCGCTCGACGATGTAGGTCCGATAGATCGGCATGCAGGCCGCGACCTCGGCGATCGCATAACGCAGCGTGTTCAGCGTGAAGTCGCGCGTGCGGCGGTCCATCCGGGCGATTCGCTGCAGCTCGGTCGCAAGCACCGCCAGCTCGGACGCAAGCGTCGTGCGCGAGATCGCGCGTTTCGACAGATAGGCGGTCTCCTCGAAATCGAGCTGGCGGCCAGTGAATGCCCGCCAGATTCGATCGATCCGGCTGCGCGCGGTGGTATCGACGAACACGCCGCCGGCCAGGTTCATGTAGCGGTAGCCGGTCGTGCCGTGAACGGCCCAATCGGCCGGCAAGTCCTCGTGGTGGGCGGTGATCTTCTCGACCAGCACGTAGATCGGCCGCTGGGGGCGGGGCTGGTCGGTCTGCGGGCGCGGCAGGCCCGCGCGGCGCGCGTATCCCTGCTGCAGCCGCGCGAAGTACTGCCGCGGATCGTACAGCCCGTCGGGGTGGTCGATCCGAAGACCGTCGACGACGCCGCGCGCGGCCAGCGACAGCACGAAGTCGTGCGTCGCCTCGAACACCTCCTCGTGCTCCATGCGCAGCGCGGCGAGCTCGTTGATGTCGAAGAAGCGCCGGTAATTGATTTCGTCGGACGCGACGCGCCAGTAGGCGAGCCGATACGCCTGCGCCTCGAGCAGCCGATGCAGCGCGCCGGCCGCGTCGGCGTTGATCTCCTCGACGGCCCGCTGCAGCGCTTCGCGCAGCGACGGAAGCGTCTGCATCGCGTTTCGAAGCCGCTCGATCAGCCGCTGCTTGCCGCTGCGGCGCAGCTGGACCGCCTCGGGTTGTCCGGCGGCGCGGGCGGGCAGCGCCGCGAACTCGCGCTCGAGCTCGTTGAGCTCGCCGTGCACGGCGGCATCGGCGCCGCTGGCGGCGCCCGCTGCGCGTCCCAGGATCTGCGCATATTCGCGCGGATCGATCGGCAATCGGTGCTGGTAGTAGCGGATCGCGAAGCCGCCGTCGTCTTCCTGCTCGAGTCGAAGCTGGCCGCTGTCGAGCACGTGGCCGTAGTGGTCTCCGAGCACCGCGACCAGCACCTTGCCGTGCAGGTCGGGATTCACCGGGTTCCAGTCGATGTCGAAGTAATGGGCGTACGCCGACGCCTGCCCGTTCTCGAGCACGTCCATCCACCACTGGTTGTCGCCCGCGAGCACACCCATGTGGTTCGGCACGACGTCGAAGATCAAGCCCATCGAGTGGCGCTGCAGCGCTTGGGCCAGCCGCTCGAAGCCCTCCATGCCTCCGATCTCGGGGCTGATCTCGGAGTGCGCGACGATGTCGTAGCCGTGCGTGCTGCCGGCGCGCGCGCGAAGCAGCGGCGAGCAGTACAGGTGGCTGATGCCGAGCTCGGCCAGGTACGGAACGATCGCCAGCGCGTCGTCGAACGTGAAATCGCGATTGAACTGGATTCGGTAGGTGGCTCGCGGAATCCGCGCGTCCGTCGCGAGTTCGCTCATTGGATGAAGCTGGTACGTTTGTGCCGGGACAGGTCCGCGAGATGGTAGTACGCTGGTTCGGCGCGGCTGCGCAAAGACTGGGAGAACCCGGGGTGATTCGCCGACAAGGCGCGCGAGCGCCTCGCTTGCCGGCCCCGGCGCCGATGCGCGGCTGCGAACGAGTGTAGCGAGTGCTACACTTGCAGATCGTTCCGGGGGGCCGCTTGCCGGCAACATCACGTCGATGAAGATCCGTTCCTGGTTTTCGGTCGCCGCCGCGGCGCTGCTGGCGGCGACATTGTCCGCGTGCGGCGATTCCGGGCGGGCGACGGCGGCGGCGCCGGCATCTGCGGCCGGCGCTTCGCAGCCGTTGACGGTGACCGCGATCCGTGTCGACAGCAGCGAGGTCCCGGTGCTGATCGATGCGGTCGGACGCTCGGAGGGCGCGCGCGAGGTCGAAGTCCGGGGGCGCGTCACCGGAATCATCGAGAAGCGCCTGTACCGGGAGGGCGAACCGATCCAGGCCGGCGCTCCGATGTTCGAGATCGACCGGGCGCCGTTCGAGATCGCGCTCGCGCAAGCGCGCGCGACGTTGGCGCAGGAGCGCTCGCGCAACGAGCAGGCGACCCGCGAGGCCGAGCGGTTGCGCCAGCTGGTCGCTCAGCGCGCGATCAGCCAGCGCGAGTACGACGACGCGACGACGGCGCTGAAATCATCGTCGGCAGCGCTGCAAGCGGCGCTGGCGCGGGTGCGCGAAGCCGAGCTGAATTTGTCGTACACGGTGGTCACTGCGCCGATCTCCGGCATCACCGGCCGCGCGTTGCGCTCCGAAGGCAGCCTGGTCCTCGCCGGCACCGAGAGCAGCCTGCTGACGACGATTGCCCAGACCGACCCGGTGTGGGTGCGCTTCGCGCTGTCCGAGCG
>DATLGW010000802.1:0-7731 GCA_035540315.1 Burkholderiaceae bacterium
TGCGCAGATCGGCCTGCGGCACCAGCGTGTTGACCAGCGTGGACTTGCCCATGCCGCTCTCGCCCATCAGCAGCGTCACGCGCGAGCGCAGCCGCGGCGCGAGCGCAGCGATCGTCGCCTGCGGCGATCGGCGCGCCGACACCCGCAGCACCGGATAACCGAGCCGCTGGTACAGCGCGAGCCGCGGCTCGATTCGCGCGGTCGCGTCGGGCAGGTCGCTCTTGGTCGCGACCACCAGCGACTCGACGCCCTCGGCCTCGGCGGCGACCATCACGCGCAGCAGCAGCTCCTCGTCGTACGGCGGATCGCCGCCGACGACCAGCGCGACCTGATCGACGTTCGCCGCGAGCGCCTTCTGCCGGTTGTCGTCGCAGCGGCGGATCAGGTTGCGGCGCTCGAGCACGCGCTCGATCACCGCCTGGTCCGAGCCGAGCTCGGTGAACGACACGCGGTCGCCGACGACGACGTCGTGGCGGCGCCCGCGCATCACGGCCGTGCGCGCGCGCCCGTCGTCGGCGACCAGGTACGCGTGCCGCCCGAACGTCGCGCTGACCCAAGCCAGCGACGAGCCGGCGACCGCAGGATCGGGTTCGGCGCCCGAGCTGTCGGCGCGCGGCTTGCCGGTCACGCGGCGGGCGTTCCGAAGCCGCCGCGTCTCAGTCGCGGCGGAACACCGCGTCGGTCTTTGCCGCGCAGATGAAGTCGCTGATCGAGATGCCGCCGACCGAATGCGTGTTCCAGCGCACCGTGCAGCGGTTGTAGCCGACCGTGAGATCGGGATGATGGTCCTGGCGATGGACGACCCACGCCAGCGCGTTGACGAACGCGATCGTTTCCCAGTAGTCGTCGAAGCCGAAACTGCGCTCGAGCGCCCCGTCGCGATGCTGCCAGTCGGGCAGCGCAGCGAGCTGCGCGCGGATCTGCGCATCGTCGAGGCCGCTGCCGGAAACGGGCCGGCAGTTCATGGCCGCGAGCTCGGCGGCCGAATGCGGCTGGCTCATCATCACCTCATCGCGATTGCAGCGCCTGCAGCCGCCCCAGGCGGATCGCTGCCGGCGGATGCGAGTCGTAGAACGCCGAGTGCACCGGGTCGGGCGTCAGCGTCGATGCATTATCCTCGTACAGCTTGACCAGCGCCGCAGCCAGGTCGCTGGCGCGGGTCTGCTGCGCGGCGAACGCGTCGGCTTCGAACTCGTGCCGCCGCGACAGCCAAGCGACGATCGGCTGCAGCAGGAACACGAACGCCGGCATCGCGAGGAAGAACAGCAGCAGCGCGACGGCCGCATGCTCGTCGACCGGCGTGACGCCCAGGCCCTGGTAGAACCACGGTTGCCGCGACAGCCACCCGAGCAGCCACAGACCGGCGAGGCTGACCGCGAAGCTGACGGCGATCCGCTTGACGATGTGGCGGCGCTTGAAGTGGCCCAGCTCGTGCGCGAGCACCGCCTCGATCTCGTCCGGGTTCAGCCGCGACAGCAGCGTGTCGAAGAACACGATCCGCTTGCTGCGGCCGAAGCCGGTGAAGTACGCGTTGCCGTGCGCCGAGCGCTTGCTGCCGTCCATCACGTACAGACCGCGCGACGCGAACCCGCAGCGGCCGAGCAGCCGCTCGACCCGCTCGCGCACCGGCCCGTCGGGCAGCGGCTGGAAGCGGTTGAACAGCGGCGCGATCACGCTCGGGTACAGCACCAGCACCGACAGGTTGAAACCGATCCAGACCAGCCAGGCCCACCACCACCACAGCTCGCCGGCACGCTGCATCAGCCACAGCACCGCGACGATCAGCGGGATGCCGAGCGCTGCGCCGACGGCCGCGCCCTTCGCCAGGTCCACGAAGTACAGCCGCAGCGTCATCCGGTTGAAGCCGAAGCGCTGCTCGAGAACGAACTGCCGATACAGCGAGATCGGCAGATCGGCGGCCGACACGACCAGGCCGACGATCAGGATCAGCAGCACCTGGCGCGCGAAAGTCCAGTCGGGCGCCGCATCGCGCAGCATCTCGGCGATCCAGCCGATGCCGCCGAACACCGTCAGTGCCAGCAGCAGCGCGGCGCCGACCGCGGTGTCGACGATGCCGAGCCGCACCCGCGCGACCGTGTAGTCGGCCGCGCGCTGGTGCGCCGACAGCGGGATCCGCTCGCGGAACTGCGCCGGCACCTCGCTGCGGTGCATTGCGACATGACGGATCTGCCGCGACGCGAGCCAGTAGCGGACCGCGGTTGCCAGCAGCAGCGCGCCCAGGAACAGATAGGTGAATGTCAGCGGTTGCAACGGTCTGTCCACGAGCCCGCGATCGCGGGCGCTGTGCGAGAATTCGCACCGAGGAAAATTATGTCACAGCCCCCGGCAGCGCATCAGAACGAGAACCACCTGGTGTGGGTGGACATGGAAATGAGCGGATTGCGGCCCGAAGTCGACCGCATCCTCGAGATCGCGATCGTGATCACTGACAGCGAGCTGCAGTTCGTCGCCGAGGGGCCGGTGCTGGCGATCCACCAGCCCGAGGCGGTGCTCGCCGCGATGGACAGCTGGAACACCGCGACCCACGGCCGTTCGGGCCTGACCGAGCGGGTGCGCGCATCGCACATCACCGAGGCGAGCGCCGAGCACACGCTGCTCGAGTTCGTCCGCCACTACGTGCCCGAGGGCAAGTCGCCGATGTGCGGCAACTCGATCTGCCAGGACCGGCGCTTCATGGCGCGTTATCTGCCGGCGCTCGAGGCCTGGTTCCATTACCGCAACCTCGACGTCAGCACGGTCAAGGAGCTGGCCCGCCGCTGGCGGCCAGAGATCGCACGCGGCTTCGCGAAGCGTTCGGCGCACACGGCGCTCGCCGACATTCAGGAATCGATCGAGGAATTGCGCTACTACCGTCAGGAGTTCTTCCGGGCCGGCTGAGCGCCGTCTGCGCGGGCACGGGCCGCCGCAAGACGGCGCGCGACGGAAAGCAGCGCGGGCGCGAGGCCAGGGCGGAATCATGCGGAACTGCGCGAGGTGAGCTGGGATCTGATCGAGCGGATCGGCGCGATCATCGCGCCCGTGTTCGCGGTCGTGCTGGTCGGCTTCGTGTATGCGCGCTGGCGGGCGCCGGACATGACGCCGGTGAACCGCATCAACATGGACCTGTTCGTGCCGGCGCTGATCTTCACTGCGCTGGCGAGCCGCGAGTTCAGCCTGTACGAGAACCGATGGCTGCTCGCGGCGGCAGCGCTGATCGTGCTCGGTTCGGGCGTGTTCGCCTGGGTGATGGCGCGGCTGTTCTCGGTGCAGCCGCGCACATTCGTGCCGCCGATGATGTTCAACAACTGCGGCAACATGGGCCTGCCGCTCGCAGTGTTCGCCTACGGCCCGGGCGCGCTGTCGGCTGCGGTCGCGATGTTCGTCGTGTCGAACGCGATCCATTTCACGCTCGGCGCGAAAATCGTCGACCGCCGCGCATCGATCCTGGGCCTGCTGCTGCTGCCGATGAACATCGCGACCGCGGCCGGCGTCGCCGTCGGCGCCGGGCGCGTGTACCTGCCCGAGACGCTGATGCAGGCGCTGCGGCTGATGGGCGACGCGATGATTCCGCTGATGCTGTTCGCGCTGGGCGTGCGGATGGCCAGCGTGAGCCTGTCGAGCTGGCAGATCGGGCTGCTCGGCGCGATCGTCTGTCCGGTGTCGGGAATCGTTGCCGCGATGGCGATCGAGCCGCTGCTGCCGCTGGATGACACGCAGCGCGGGCTGATGTACATCTTCGCGGCGCTGCCGCCGGCGGTGCTGAACTTCATGGTCGCCGAGATGTACCGCCAGGAGCCCGAGAAGGTCGCGTCGATCGTGATGATCGGCAACCTCGCGGCGCTGGTGTTCGTGCCGATCGGATTGCTGCTGGGGTTGCGCGGGTAGCGCGGGTAGCGCGGGTAGCGCGGCTCAGCCGATCCAGCCGCCGGCGAACGCAAAGCTCTGGCCGACGAAGAAATCGACTTCGGACGACGCGAGGAACACCGCGAACTGCGCATCCTCCTGCGCGGTCGCCAGCCGCCCGATCGGCACCTCGCGTCGCAGCCGCTCCTGGAACGCGGGCAGCTGCTGGACCTGCGGCGGATAGTACGTCGGGTTCTCGACGAAGTTCTGCGCGATCAGGTTCACCTGCACGTTGTCGGGCGCGACCTCGACGCCGACCGCGCGCAGCTGTCGTACGTGCGCTTCTGGCCCCGCAGCGCCGTGGCGCTGCCCATCACGACGATCTTGCCGGCGCGCCGCGAGATCATCTGCGGCAGCACCGCACGGAACAGGCGCGGCATCGGATCGACCAGGTGCGCGAACACGTGCCGCCACTCGTCGTCGCCGACGTCGGTCGCCCGCGTCGACGGCGCCGGTACCGCGAGGTTGACCAGCAGCACGTCGACGCGGCCGGCAGCCGCGACCGCCGCCTCGGCGCCCGCCGGATCGGCGAGCGAGCGGTCGTCGGCGATCACGTCGGCGCCGTACGCGGCGAACGCGTCGCGCAGCGCCGGTCCCATGAATTCGTTCGCCTGCGTCAGCAGCACGCGGCGCCCGCGCAGGCTGTCTCCGATCCGAGCGGTCACCGGTTTCGCGCTCCCTTCAGTAGGCGGTGCCGACGATCTGGCCGCGGTCGATCGTGTACGACGCATCGAGCAGGTGCTGCGTGTGCGTGAGGCTCGACTCGGACACCAGCACCGTGCGGCCTGCGCTGCGCAATCCGGCGATGACCTCGGCGAGTCGCCGCGCCAGCGCCGGCGCGACGCCTTCGAACGGTTCGTCGAGCAGCAACAGGCGGTCGCCGACGATCAGCGCGCGCGCGAGCGCGACCAGCTTCTGCTGGCCCCCGGACAGCTGCAGCGCCTTGCGCAGCCGGAAGCCCTGCAGCTCGGGGAGCACCTGCCACACCTGCTCGAGCCGCCGCGGCGCATCGGGCAGCCGCGCGGCCCACGCCGGCATCAGCACGTTCTCCTCGACCGTCAGCGCCGGCACCAGCCGCCGGTCCTCGGGCATATAGCCGATTCCGAGCGAGACCCGCTCGTGCGTCGGAATCCGCGCCAGGTCGCGGCCGTCGAACGCGATGCCGCCGTCGCGGCACGGCAGCAAGCCCATGATCGTGCGCATCAGCGTGGTCTTGCCCGCGCCGTTGCGGCCGATCAGCCCGACGAACTTGCCGGCGGGCGCCTGCAGCGTGACGCCGCGCAGGATGCCGACGGTGCCGATCGACACCGAAACGTTCGCCAGGTCAAGCATGCGCGGCCTCGCCGATCACGTAGCGGCGCACGTCGGGGGTGTCGAGCACCGCGCCCGGATCGCCGTCGCCGATGATGCGCCCGTCGTAGAACGCGAGCACCCGCTGCGCGTAGCGGCGCACGATGTCCATGTCGTGCTCGACGAACAGCACCGTGACCTGCGCGCCGGCGACTGCGCTCATCACCAGGTCCATGATCGCGAACTTCTCCTGCGCCGACACGCCGCTGGTCGGCTCGTCGAGCAGCAGGATCCGCGGGCGAACGACCAGCGCCATCGCGACGTCGAGCAGCTTGCGCACGCCCTCGGGCAGCAGCGCGGCGGGCCGGTGCCGGTAGGGGCCCAGGCCGAAATGCTCGATCAACTCGTCGACTGCGCGTGCGGCCGCGCCCGCCGCCAGCGCATCGGCGCGGGTCGCGCGCGCAATCCCCACCGCGGTCGCGAGATTGTCGGCGACGCTGAGCGAGCCGAACAGTTGCGGGATCTGGAACGAGCGCGCGACGCCGAGCCGCGTGATCTCCCGCGGCGCGAGCCGATCGAGCGTGTGCTCGCCGAGCCGGATCGAGCCGCTGTCGGGTCTCAGATAGCCGGTCACCATGTTCAGGAACGTGGTCTTGCCGGCGCCGTTGGAGCCGATCAGCCCGACGATGCTGTCGGGCTCGATCCGGATGTCGAGCGAGTCGGCTGCGGTGACCGCGCCGAAACGCTTCGTGACCCCCTGCGCGACCAGCGCTGCGGTCATCGCGGCGCGCCTTTCGGCGCCGGCCGCAGGCCGGCGTCGTCGCGTGCCGCCGGGCCGGACCTCGCGGCGCCGTCGTCGGCCGCGCCGGCCGCCGGCGCGCGCGCGGCCGCGAGACCCGCGAGCCCGCGCGGCAGGAACATGATCAGCAGCAGCATCACGATGCCCAGCGTCATCTGCCACACGTTCGGCGCGTATTGGTTCGCGAACGTGCGCACGACCTCGAACACGCCGGCCGCGACGAACGGCGCGATCACGTTGCCGGTGCCGGCGAGGATCGCGATGAAAACGAACTCCCCCGACGTCGTCCAGTACGTGGTTTCGGGATCGACGTGGCCGACCGCCAGCGCGGCGAGCGCGCCGCCGAGTCCGCCGAGCGCTCCGGCGATCACGTAGTTCAGATAGACGACGCGGAACACCGATGCGCCGAGGTACTCGACCCGCAGTTCGTTGTCGCGGATCGCCGTGCACAACAGCCCGAAGTGCGACTCGAGCAGCCGGTTCACCGCCCATGCGGCGCCGACGAACGCGACGATCGCGATCCCGAAGATCACGCGCCGGCCGGCCGCCGCGTCGATCGCGATGCCGGCGTACGTCGCCGCATGCAGGTTGAAGCCGTCGGTGCTGCCGAGCGCCGAGCTCTTGACCAGCACGCCGTACAGGATCATCGAGAATGCGAGCGACAGCATCGCGAAGAAGATCTCGCGATAACGCGCCACCAGCAGGCCGAGCAGTGCCGCGACCGCTGCTGCGGTCACGATGCTGACCGCGATCATCGCGATCGCGTCCGAAATGCCCGCTCTGGCCGACAGCAGCGCTGCGCCGTACGCGCCGAGCCCGAAGAACAGGCCTTGCCCGAACGACACCAGCCCGGTGCGCATCAGCAGCAGCAAGCCGAGCACCAGCAAGCCTTTCGCGAGCGCCAGCGTCAGCAGGAACACCAGCCACTGCGGCGCGAGCGGCGCGGCAGCCAGCAGCGCCGCCGCCGCGACCAGCAGCGCCGCCCGCGTCCAGCGTCCGTTCATATCCGGCGGGCCTCGGGCGGGCTGAACAGCCCCTTGGGCCGGGCCAGCAGCACCATCGCCATCACCAGGTAGATCGTGAACAGTTCGGCCTCCGGCCAGTAGCGCACCATCACCGAGCGCACCAGCCCGACCATCAGCGCGCCGAGCGCGGCGCCGCCGAGGCTGCCGAGCCCGCCGATCACCACGACCGCAAACGACAGGATGATCACTTCGACGCCCATGCCGGGCGTGACCGCCGTAGTCGGCGCCGTCAACGCGCCGCCGATCGCCGCGAGGATCGAGCCGATCGTGAACGTCGAGAGGTACACGCGTCCGACGTTCACGCCCATCGCCGCACTGATTTCGCGGTCGTGGATCACCGCGAGCAGCAGCTTTCCCTGCCGGGTCCGATACAACCCCCAGGCCACCGCGACGCCGGCAACCGCGGCCACGCCGATCATCAGCAGGTTGTAGACCGGATAGGCGAGGGGGCCGATGTGGAAGTTGCCCGGAATCGCGTACGGCTCGATGATCATCAGCGACTCGACGCCCCACAGCAGCTTGATCACGTCCTCGAGGATCAGGAACACCGAATACGTGACCAGCAGCAGGATCACCTCGTCGCGGCCGTACATCCGGCGCAGCAGCCCGCGCTCGAGCAGCGGGCCGACGATCAGGCCGACCGCGAGCGCGGCGAGCGCGAGCATTGCATAGCTGCCGGCCGGCGCGTGGATCGCCGGCGGCTGGCCGCCGGCG
>DATLGW010000803.1:0-3227 GCA_035540315.1 Burkholderiaceae bacterium
CGCTGCAGCTGAAGGAATACCGCGGCGCCGATCTGGGGCTCAAGCCCGAGGCAATCTCGTCGGCTGCGCTGCGCACCTGCGACACGTTGCAGCAAGGCGGCCACAAGGCGTTCGTCGTCGGCGGCGGCGTGCGCGACCTGCTGCTGGGCTTGAAGCCGAAAGACTTCGACGTCGCCACCAGCGCAACCCCCGAGCAGGTGCAGGCGCTGTTTCGGCGCGCGCGGATCATCGGACGGCGCTTCAAGATCGTCCATGTCGTGTTCGGCAGGGAAGTGATCGAGGTCTCGACGTTTCGCGCGGTGCAGGCCGACGCCGAGACCGACGAGCACGGGCGCGTGCTGCGCGACAACGTCTACGGCAGCCAGGAAGAGGACGCGCTGCGGCGCGACTTCACGATCAACGCGCTGTACTACGACCCGAGCTCGGACCGGGTGCACGACTACGTCGACGGCGTGCGCGACATGCAGCAGCGGGTGCTGCGGATGATCGGCGATCCGCTGGTCCGGTATCGCGAGGATCCGGTGCGGATGCTGCGGACCGTGCGTTTCGCTGCCAAGCTCGGCTTCAGCGTCGACGAGGCGACCCGCGAACCGATCCGCGAGCTGGCGCCGCTGATCGAGAACGTGCCGGCCGCGCGGCTGTTCGACGAGATGCTCAAGCTGCTGCTGTCGGGGCACGCGGGCGAATGCGTGACCTGGCTGCGGCGCGAAGGCCTGCACCACGGCTTGCTGCCGTTGCTCGACGTGATCCTCGAGCAGCCGGCCGGCGAGCGCTTCGTCGAGGTCGCGCTGGCGCGCACCGACGAGCGGGTCCGGGACGGCAAGCCGGTTTCGCCCGGTTTCCTGTTCGCGACGCTGCTGTGGGAGCAGGTCCGGCACCGCTGGCTGCAGCGGCGCGGAGTCGGCGAATACCCGATGCCGGCACTGATGTCGTCGATCGACTCGGTGCTCGACGAGCAGTCGGAGAAGCTCGCGATCCAGCGCCGCTATCAGTCGGACATGCGCGAGATCTGGTCGATGCAGCCGCGGCTCGAGAAGGTGGGCCGCAACGCGCTGCGCACGATCGAGCACCTGCGGTTTCGCGCCGCGTACGACTTCATGCTGCTGCGATGCGAAGCGGGCGAACTTCCGGCCGAGCTGGGCGAGTGGTGGACCCGGTTCATCGAAGCCGATCCGGCGGGCCGCGAGCAGATGCTGTCGGCGCGGCCCGCGGAACCGCGCAGCGGCGGCGCCAAGCGCCGCCGCCGCCGCGGCGGCGCTCGCGACGACGCGACGGCTGCGCCGCCGGCAGGCGCGCCCGAGCCGGGCGACGGCAGCGAATCGCGCGACAAGATCGCCGTCGCGAGCACGGCGCCGCCCGCCAGCGCCGCACCGGCGCCGCCGCCGTCCTGACCGGACCGCCGCCCGCCGTGCCGGTGCAAGCATTCGTCGGCGTCGGCGCGAACCTGGGCGCCGCGCGCGACACCGTGCTCGCCGCAATCGATACGCTCGACCGGCTGCCCGGAACCGTCGTCGACGCGCGCTCCCGGCTGTACCGCAGCGCTCCGCTGGAAGCGAGCGGTCCCGAGTTCGTCAATGCGGTCGTGCGGCTTTGCACCGAACTCGAAGCCGCCGAGCTGCTGCAGGCACTGCTCGGCATCGAGCGGCGCCACGGCCGTCAGCGGCCGCACCGCAATTCGCCGCGCACGCTCGATCTGGACCTGCTGCTGTACGGCGAGCAGCGGATCGACACGCCGGCGCTGACCGTTCCGCACCCGCGGCTGCACGAGCGTGCGTTCGTGCTGTGGCCGCTGGCCGACATCGATGCGACGCTGACGATCCCGGGCCGCGGTACGGTGCGAGAATTGCTGGCGCGCGTGCAGGATCAAGCCTGCGTTCCGCTGTGACCCGTCGCTGCCGCCAGCCTGCATCGTGACCCTCGCCCTTCCGATCCCGCTGCAGACGATCGTGCTGCTGGTGCTGTCGAACGTGTTCATGACGTTCGCCTGGTATGCGCATCTGAAGGACCTGTCGAGCCGCCCGTGGTGGATCGCGGCGCTCGCGAGCTGGTCGATCGCGCTGTTCGAGTACCTGCTGCAGGTGCCCGCCAACCGGATCGGCTACGGCCATTATTCGCTGGCGCAGCTGAAGATCCTGCAGGAAGTGATCACGCTGTCGGTCTTCGTCCCGTTCGCGGTGCTGTACATGAACCAGCCCGTGAAGCTCGACTACCTGTGGGCAGCGTTATGCCTGGGCGGCGCCGTCTATTTCATCTTCCGCTCGTGAAACCCATCCCGCACACCACGCCGCCACCGTCGGCAGGCGCCGCCGCGAACAACCCGTTCGAGCGCTACCGGCACGTCGTCATCGAAGGCCCGATCGGCGCCGGCAAGACCTCGCTCGCGAAGCGGCTCGCGCAGCGCTTCGGCGCCAAGACCGTGCTCGAGGACCCGCTGGCGAATCCGTTCCTCGAACGCTTCTATCGCGACAGCGCGCGTTACGGCCTGCAGACGCAGCTGTTCTTTCTGTTCCAGCGCGCCGCGCAGCTGCGCGAGCTGGCGCAGCGCGAGCTGTTCAGCCAGGCGGTCGTCGGCGATTTCCTGCTCGAGAAGGATCCGCTGTTCGCGCGACTGACGCTGGGCGACGAGGAGCTCAAGCTGTATCAGCAGATCTACGACAGCCTGCGCCCCCAGGCGCCCACGCCGGACCTGGTCGTGTACCTGCAGGCGCAACCCGACACGCTGATCGAGCGGGTGCAGCGGCGCGGGCTGCCGATGGAAGCGGCGATCTCGGAGCAGTACCTGCGCGCGCTCAGCGAAGCCTACAGCCGCTTCTTCTATCATTTCGATGCGGCGCCGGTGCTGATCGTCAACACGGAGCACCTGAATCCGATCGACCGCGATGCCGATTTCGAGCTGCTGCTGCAGCACATCGGCGCGATGCGCGGGCGGCGCGAGTTCTTCAATCGCGGCGACTGAGCCGCGCAACGGAGGCGAACGATGACACGCGAGCGACAGCCGACCGATGCGCCGCGGCGGCGGATGCTGATCGCCGGAGGATTGGCGTTCGTCGCCGGCGTGCCGTTTGCTGCGCGCTTCGCCGGCGCACAGCATCACGCGCCGCTGTACGAGCGGCTGCGCGAGCCCGGGCGCATCGGATTGCCCGAGATCACTGCGCAGCAGTGGGTGGCCGACAGTCCCGCGCCGGCCGCCGCAGCGCAAGGGCGCTGGAACGAGCGCGCGCCGCTGC
>DATLGW010000804.1:0-2921 GCA_035540315.1 Burkholderiaceae bacterium
GCCTAGCCTGCGCCTTGCCTTCGCCGCAGGCTAGGCCGCGTCGTAGCCCAGCGCCGACGAGATCTGCTGCGTCGTGCGGCACAGCTGGTCGATCCACTCGTCCTGCACGAAATCCGCCGGCGCCGAGATCGACAGCCCCGCGACCAGGCGGCCGCTGTCGTCGCGGATTCCCGACCCGATGCAGCGCACGCCCAGCTCGAGCTCCTCGTTGTCGCGCGCATAGCCGCGGGCGCGCACCAGCGCAAGTTCGCGCTCGAGCCGCGCCAAATCCGTGATGCTGTTCTTGGTGTGGCCGGCCAGTCCGGTGCGGGTCGCGTATGCGCGCACGTTCTTCACGTCGTCGACGGCCAGGAACAGCTTGCCGACCGACGTCAGGTGCAGCGGCGCCCGACCGCCGACCGCACGCACGACCTGCATGCCGCTGCGCTCGGACACCGCCCGCTCGATGTAGACGATCTCGTCGCCCTGCCGGATCGACAGGTTCACCGGCTGCGCGGTCGCACGGTGCAGCTCGCGCATCGGCCCCAGCGCCGCATCGCGCACCGACATCCGCGCCTTGACCAGATTGCCCAGCTCGAGCAGCCGGATCCCGAGCTGGTAGCTGCCGGGCTCGGTGCGGTCGACGAATCGCTCGGTGACCAGATCGTTCAGGATCCGGTGAGCGGTCGAAGGATGCAGGCCGGTGCGCAGCGACAGCTCCTTCAGGCTGACCGGGTCCGGGTGCTGTGCGAGCGCATCGAGCAGCGACACGATCCGCTCGATGACCTGGATCGCGGTGCGGGAGGCCACCTTGTCGATCGGGGCGGGTCGGGACATGAGACAGCGCGGCTTTGTGGATCGTGGTGTGTTATACCACGTTATGAAAGGACGGTCATCCCGAGGGCGCGCTGACGACGCCGCGGCGCTTGGGGGCGGCGCTGTCAGACGATCAGCTGCTCGCGCCGCGGCGCGGGTTGCTGCAGCCGCTCGATCCGCAGCGGCGACACGTCGATCACCGCAGCCTGTCCTGCGATCTCGGCTGCGACCACGCGGCCGACCGCTGCCGCCTGCTGCACGCCGTGGCCGGAGAACCCGCAGGCGTTGTACCAGCCGGGCGCATCCGGCATCGGCCCGAGGATCGGCTGGTGATCCGGAGTGACCTCGTAGTAGCCCCACCAGCAGGCCCGCCGGTC
Organism: Burkholderiaceae bacterium; assembly: GCA_035540315.1. Taxonomy (GTDB): domain Bacteria; phylum Pseudomonadota; class Gammaproteobacteria; order Burkholderiales; family Burkholderiaceae_E; genus DATLGW01. Next base: position 1,173 of record DATLGW010000804.1, read on the forward strand.
GATCGACAGCTGCTCGAACCACGGGAAGCGCTCGAGCGCAGTCGGATAGACCGTCTCCAGCCACGGCCAGTCGACGCCCTCGCGAAAGCCGCGCTCCGACGGGTCGCTGAGCCCGAAGATCAGCCGTTCGCCTTCCGGGCGCAGCCACACGCCGCTGCCGGCGTCGATCGTCAGCGGGTAGCGCCGCGGCGGCGACAGCGGGCCGGTGGCGTAAACGGTCCGGTGCGCCGGTTCCACCGGCACCGACAGTCCGGCCAGCGCGGCGACTCGGCCGGCCCACGCGCCGGCGGCGTTGACGACGGCACCGGCGATGATCTCGCCGCCCGGAGTGCCGACCCGCCAGCGGCCGGCATCGCGCTCGAGCGTCTCCGCGGCGCAGCCCAATCGCAGCTGCACCCCCAGCGCGCGCGCCTGGCGCAGCCATTCGAACGTGATGCCGTGCGGATCGACGACGCCGTCGGCGTCGCCGAACGTCGCGCCGGCGATTCCGGCCGGATTCGAAGGAACGGTCGCAGCGGCTTCGGCGATCGACAGCACGCGCACCGGCATTCCCAGCCGCTGCTGCAGCGCCGCCGCGCGCAGGTGCGCATCCCACAGCGACTCGGGCACCAGGAACAGGTAGCCGATCGGGCGGTACGCGGCCTGCGGCATCGTCCGGTACTCGGCAATGCTGGCGGCCGACAGCCGGATGTTGACCTCCTCGGAGAACTGCACGCGCACCCCGGCGGCGCTGCGACCGGTGGAGCCTGCGGCCGGCGCCGGTTCACGCTCGAGCACGATCACGCGCTGCCCGAGCTCGGCGAGCCGCAGCGCGCACGACGCGCCGACGATGCCCGCGCCGACGACGACGGCGTCGGCGCGCTGGGGCGCAAGTAGAATCGGCGAACAGGCCGTTTGCATCGGGCATGGATGATACGCGCATGGGTGATCCGAAATCGCATTCGCATCCGCAGGCGCCGCTGTCGGAGATCGAGCTGCGGGTGCGGGCGCTCGAATCGCTGCTGATCGAGAAGGGCTACGTCGATCCGGCCGCGCTCGACGCGCTGATCGAGACCTACGAGCACCGGGTCGGTCCGCACAACGGCGCGCGCGTGGTCGCGCGCGCGTGGACCGACGCGCAGTTCCGCGACGCGCTGCTGCGCGACGCGACCGCGGCGGTCGCGGACATGGGCTTCAGCGGCCGCCAGGGCGAGCACCTGGTCGCGCTGGAGAACACGCCGCAGGTCCACAACCTGGTCGTGTGCACGCTGTGCTCGTGTTATCCGTGGCCGGTGCTGGGCCTGCCGCCCGTCTGGTACAAGTCGCCGCCGTACCGCTCGCGCGCGGTCATCGATCCACGCGGCGTGCTGGCCGAATTCGGCGTGACGCTGCCGCCCGGAACCGAGGTGCGCGTGTGGGACTCCACCGCGGAGATCCGGTACCTGGTGGTTCCGATGCGGCCCGCCGGAACCGACGGCTGGAGCGAGGCGCAGCTCGCCGCGCTGGTGACTCGCGATGCGATGATCGGCACCGGGCTGCCGCGGGTCCCGTGATGAACGGCGTGCACGACATGGGCGGAATGCAGGGGTTCGGCCCGGTGCAGCCCGAGCCCGACGAGCCGCTGTTCCACGACGCATGGGAGCGGCGGGCGTTCGCGCTGACGCTGGCGATGGGCGCCAGCGGGCGCTGGAACCTGGATCAGTCGCGCGCCGCGCGCGAGAGCCTGCCGCCCGCGCAGTACCTGGCGAGCAGCTACTACCGGATCTGGTT
>DATLGW010000805.1:0-4562 GCA_035540315.1 Burkholderiaceae bacterium
AGCGCTGCCGCGACCGGAGCAATCCGGCGCGCACCGATCTCGAACGCGTCCAGGATGCCGCGCAGGTTCATCCGGGTCGACCGGAACAGCTGCGCCAGCACGATCGTGGCGAGCACGCCGACGTAAGCCGCGAAGAACGGCGTGCGGCGATCGATCAGCATCGCGACGACGATCACCAGCACCAGCAGCATGTGCACGTGCAGCTTGATATCGCGCCGCGACTGCAGCACGATGCCGCGCTCCATCGCCGGCAGCCCGTGCTTGACCGACTCGATGTGCACCATCACGAACACCGCGAACAGGTACAGGAACGCCGGCAGCGTTGCCGCCGTCGCGACGTCCAGGTACTGCAGCCGCGTGAAATCGGCAATCAGGAACGCCGCCGATCCCATGATCGGCGGCACCAGCTGGCCGCTGGACGATGCGACGGCCTCGACGCCGGCCGCAAACGTCGGCCGGAACCCGGAGCGCTTCATCAGCGGGATCGTGAACGTGCCGGTCGCGTAGACGTTCGCGACCGCCGAGCCGGAGATGCTGCCGAACAGGCCGCTGGAGGCGACCGCGGCCTTGCCGGTGCCGCCGCGATACCCGCCCATCAAGCCCACGGCGAGATTCATGAACAGCGTGCCGCCGCCGGAGCGCTCGAGCACCGCGCCGAGCAGCACGAACATCAGCACGAACGTCGCCGAGATCCCGGTGATCGATCCGTACAGTCCCGACGATCCCATGTACAGGTGGTCGACCAGGCGCTCGAGCTCGATCGGCGTCTGTCGCAGCGCGCCGGGAAACCACTGGCCGAACAGCGCGTGCACCAGAAACACCGCGAACAGGATCACCAGCGTCAGCCCGAGCGAGCGCCGGCACGCCTCGAGCGTCAGCGCGATCGCGCCCAGCCCCATCGTCATCTCGAGCGGCGTCAGCCCCTCGACGTACTGCAGACGGGTGACGACGTGCTCGTAATTCAGGAAGATGTACAGCGCCGGCACCCAAGCGAGCGCGAACAGCGCCCAGTCGTACCACGGGATCGCGCGCTGCAGCCGGCCGTGCCGCGCGGGGTAGGCGAGAAAGATCAGGCCCACGTACATCGCCACGTGCGTGGGCAGGAAGATCATCACCTCGGGCGCGCCGAACTGCGCCGCATAGAGGTGAAACGCGATGATCGCGATCGAATACCAGCGCAGCAGCAGGCCCGCCGTACCGCGGGCCTCCCGCTGGCCGCTGATCTCGATGTCCGGCTGGTGGCTCACTTGAGGGCGCCGATTTCCCGATAGTAGCGCTCAGCGCCGGGATGCAGCGGAATCGGCAGCCCCTCGGCACCTTTCTTGGGGTCGAGGTTGCCGAAGATCGGATGGGCGGCGACCAGCCTGTCCTTGTTCTCGAACGCCAGCTTGGTCATCGCGTAGACCAGATCGTCCGGCAGGTCCTTGTGCCCGAAGAACGCATGCGTCTGCGTGATCGTCGGGATGTCCTTGTCCTGCCCCTTGTACGAGCCCGCCGGGATCACCGCCTTGCCGTAGCCGAACTCGCTGGCGAGCTTGTCGACCGCCTGCTGCGACAGCGGCATGATCCGCATGTCGCGCGCGAGCGTCAGCTCGACGTACGTCGGCGCCTTCAGGATGTCGTCGTTGATGAACGCCTCGATGTGCCCGTCGACCAGCCGCCCCGACGCCTCGCGGTACGACGAGTGCGTGATCGAGCCGCCCCACTTGCGCAGGTCCTCGTAGGACACGCCCATCGCTTCCATCGCCCGCTGCGCGGCCAGCTCGCCCCCGGTGCCGCGCGGGCCGGTGTCGACCTTCAACGGATACTTCCTCGATGCGATCTCCTCGAACGACTTCACCGGCGCGGAGGCGATGATGAACGGGTGCAGGTAACTCGACACGTTCAGGCTGAAGATCGCGCGGATGTCCTGCAGCTTCGCCTTGTTCGGCGGCTGCCCGTTGTAGGCGGCGAACAGGTTCGTCGTGTAGCTCAGGCCGATCGTCGCCTTCTTGTTGTGGATCGCGATCGGATTGCCGACGCCGCCGCCGGGCACGATGTTGTACGTCAGCCCGTCGATGTTCTTGCTGTACAGGTCGAACAGCGCCGTCGCGATGATGAACCACGACCCGCCGATCGATCCGGCCGTGACCGTCTGCTGGCCGGCGGTCGTCTTGTACGGGGGGGCCGCCGCAGCGGGTGCGGCCGCGATTCCTGCGGCCACTGCGGCGCCCGTCAGCGCGGTCTTCAACTTCAGCATCGTTGTCCTCCTCTCCTGGTCGATCGGCTGCGCCGGCGGCGCAGGTTGCTGCGAATCCCGGCGCCCGCAACGTTGCACGGCGGGCGCCGCAGACGTCGTGCAGTTCGCGTTACGCGAGGTCGAGCGTGGTGGTGCGGCGCAGTTCGCGGCGATGCTTGGTGTCGTCGAACGGCATCGCGCGATGCATCGTCGCGCGGTTGTCCCAGATGACGAAGTCGTCGGGCCGCCACTTGTGCCGATAGACGAATTGCCGCTGCGTCGCGTGCTCGGTCAGCTCGAGCAGCAGCATCCGGCCTTCGGGGATCGGCCACTCGTCGATGTGCGACGCATGCGACGCCAGATACAGCGAGCGGCGACCGCTGCGCGGGATCGTTCGCACCAGCGGATGCACCGCGCCCTTGAGCCGCTCGGCTTCCTCCGGCGAGAAATCGAAACCGATCACGTGCCGCGAATACACGATCGAGTGGAACACGTGCAGGCCCTCGATCCGCGCTTTCATGTCGGGATCGAGCGCGTCGTATGCGGCGCGCATGTCGGCGAACTCGGTGTCGGCCGGCACCGGGGGAACGACCTTCGCCGACAGCATCGAGTAGCGGCCGGCCGGGTCGACGAACGACGCGTCGGTGTGCCACAGCCGATTGCTCAACGTGCTGATCCGGCGCCGGTCGTTGCGGTCGGCCACTTCGCCGCGTTCGTTGACGTTCGAGATATCGGTCAGCGCCTCGTTGCCGAACCGGTTCTTGCCCAGCACCGACACCGACGTGCGCGCATGCAGCGTGCCGTCGAAGCGCTGCGCGAACTCCAGCTGCTCCTCGTTCGCCAAAGGTTGCTCGCGGAACACCAGCACCGCGTATTGGTCCATTCCGGCGCGGATCCGCTGCAGCGCGTCGGCGTCTGCCGTGCGCAGGTCGACGCCGCTGACCTCGGCGGCGAACAACGGGTGCAGTTGTCTGAATTCGATGGCCATTGTTTTGCGGCGCCCGCCGGCCGGCGGGCAGCGAGAGAGTCTCCGGATGACTACATAGTCATCGATTTTTCCCTCGCGTGCAAGTCGCCCCTCAACGACCTGTTGACTACGTATCCAACTGCCGCGGCCGCGATTGCCGGCGGCGCCGACGACGCGCGCCTGCGCGACCGCCGAGCGGCCGCTACCATTCGGAAGCCCCGGAACGAAAGGAAAGTGGATGGCCGCCGAATCGAGCTCCGCCGGTGCCCAGCACGCGCCGATCGACCTGCGCGACCCGCTGTTTCGCGAGGACCCGCATGCGATCCTGCGCCAGATCCGCGAGAGCGGGCGGGTCGCTCGCGACGTGATGGGAGTCTGGCTCGTCACCCGTCATGCCGATTGCAGCGCCGGCCTGCGCAGTTCCCGGTTGAGCCGCGAGCCCTGGCGGATTCCGCTGTACCGGCAGATGCGGCCGTTCTTCGCCGACTCGACGCTCGAGCGCACGATCGAGAACTGGATGCTGTTCAACGACCCGCCGAAGCACACGCGGCTGCGCCGGCTGGCGAACAGCGCGTTCAGGCCGCCGGTCATCGACGCGATGCGCGAGCGCATTGCCGCAGTCGCCGACGAGCTGCTCGACGCGCTGCCGTCGGACGAGCCCGACCTGATCAGCGGCTTCGCGCAGCCGCTGCCGGTGCGGGTAATCTGCGACATCCTGGGGCTGCCGCCGCAGGACTTCTCGCAGACGAAGGCGTGGTCGGACGCGCTCGCGATCGTCGTCGAGCCGGTCACGCGCCGCGAATTGCGGGTTGCCGCCGATCGCGCAGCGCAGCAGATGGTCGAATACCTGCGGGCGCACATCGCCCGCCATCGCGCGCAGGCCATCCGCGACGACCTGCTCGGCGCGCTGATCGCGGCGCAGGACGAACAGGGAGCGCTGGACGAGCAGGAGCTGCTGGCGAACCTGGTGCTGCTGTTCATCGCCGGGCACGAGACGACGACGAACCTGATCGGCAACGGCGTGCTGGCGCTGCTGCGCCATCCGGACGAGCTGGCCCGGCTGCGCGCGAACCCGCAGCTGCTGCCGACTGCGGTCGAGGAGGCGCTGCGGTACGAAGGGTCGGTCAACATGGTCAGCCGGCAGACGATCGAACCGTACCCGGTCGGCGACGTCGTCATACCCGGCGGGGGCGAAACGATCTATTTTCTGGTCGGCGCGGCGAACCGGGATCCGGAAGCGTTCGCGCAGCCCGACCGCCTGGACGTCGGCCGCTCGCCGAATCCGCACCTGGGCTTCGGCGCCGGCATCCACTACTGCGTCGGAGCGCCACTCGCCCGGCTCGAGGGCCAGATCGCGCTTGAGCGGCTGCTCGCGCG
>DATLGW010000806.1:0-3151 GCA_035540315.1 Burkholderiaceae bacterium
ATCCGCAGGATCACGACCATCACGATCGCCGGCCTCACCAGCGGCAGCGTCACGTGCACGAAGCGCTGCCAAGCGTTGGCGCGGTCCAGCCGCGCGGCCTCGTAGATGTCCGGCGGCAGCGTCGCAAGCGAAGCGAGCAGCACCAGGAACGCGAACGGCGTCCACTGCCAGGTGTGGATCGCGATCACCGAGATCAGCGCGAGCTGCGGATCGCCGAGCCAGTTGTGGCTGCCCAGCCCCAGCGATCGGGTGACCAGGTCGACCAGCCCGACATCGGGCGCGAGCACCAGCGTGCGCCAGAACAGGCCGACGACGACCGGCGCGAGCACGATCGGCAGGATCGCCGCGACCCGCAGGATCCCCTGTCCGCGCGGAATCTGCAGCACGAGCAGCGCGAGCGACAGCCCGATCAGCACTTGCAGCACGACCGTGCTGCCGGTATAGACCAGCGTCAGCCACAGCGAATTCCAGAAGCGGGCGTCGCCGCCCATCTTCTGGTAGTTCTCGAGGCCGGCGAAGCCCGACAGCCACGGCATCGACAGGTCGATGTGCTGCAGGCTGTTCCACGCGAGGTAGACCAGCGGCGCAGTGGTCGTGGCGAGCAGCACCAGCAGCGCCGGCACCAGCAGCGCCAGCGCGAAACGTCGCTCCTGGGCGGCCAGTGTCGGCGCTCGCTCGGCGGTCGCGACGAGCGAGGGCGTCGCCATCAGCGCATCAGGTGCGCATCACCTGCGCGATTCGCGCCTGCGCTTCGTCGAGTGCCTCCTTCGGCTTCTTCTGGCCGACCAGCGCCGCCTGGATGTTGGTCGCCATCGTCTCGCCGATCGCCGGCCACTGGGGCACGCGCGGGCGCCAGTTGACGTCGGTGTCCTGCTCGAGCGACGCCAGCGCCGCCGGGATGAAGTTCTCGCCGGCGCCCTTCATCGCGTTCGCGAACTCGCCGGACTTCCACAGCGAGATGCGGTTGATGCCCGAGCGCTTGGCCGGTCCGTCGAACTTCCACGACGTGCGTGCCTGCGTTTCGGCCGCCGCGGCCCAGCTGATGAACAGCCAGGTCGCGCGTTTGCCCCGGTCGCTCAGCGCGGCATTCACCGGGAACCCCCAGTTCCAGATCGACGTGACTCGCCGCCCGCCCGGACCGGCCGGCCAGCGCGCATAGCCGATCTTGCCGATCACCCGCGATTTCTCGGGATGGTTGATCACCGCGGCCGACGAATGCGCATCGATGTAGCACGCGACCTGCCCCTGCGAGAACGCGTCGGCGATGTCGGGCCAGTTCCAGTTGCGCACGGCCGGCGGCGCGTATTTCGACAGCACGTCGACGTACCACTCGAGCGCCTTGACCGCCTCGGACGTATTGACCCGCACCGTCTTGCCGTCGAACCAGTCGCCGCCGAATGCGCGGAAGATCGACGGATAGATGTACATGTTCTGGCCCGCGCCGGCGAAGCCGCGCAGCGCCAGCCCGTAGACGCGGTTGCCGGGATCGTGGACCGCCTTCGCGTTCGACTCGAGCTGCTCGAACGTCTCGGCGGGCTTCAGCCCCTTTCCCTTGTACAGGTCGGTGCGATAGACCTGGACCGTCACCTCCCCGTCATACGGAATGCCGTAGGGCTTGCCGTCGACCGACGCGGCTTCGCGCCAGGCCTTGATGATGTCGTCGTAGTTGAACCAGCTCGGGTCGGTCAGCTTCGGATCGCCGAGGAAGCGGTCCAGCGGCTCGACCCACTTGTTCGCGACGTACAGCGGGTAGTACATCGGATCGGCCGCGTGCGTCGCGTAATTCGCGGTCTTCGACGACAGATCGAGCATCGCTTTCTGCCGGATCTGCCCCGGCGGGACTTTTTCGACCCGCACCGTCACGCCGGTCAGTGCCTCGAACTGCGGCAGCAGCGTGATCAGGTTCTCGAAGTAGCTCGCCGGGATCACCGCGATCTGGATCGTCTCGCCGGCGGCCTGGCGCCAGTCGATCTTCGCGCTGCGGTACGGCGCGAGATCGTCGGCTTGCGCGCGCAGCACCCCCGGGGCGGCGGCGAGCGCCGCAAGCGATGCGGCCTGGGTCATCGCACGGCGCCGTGCGGGCTGCTCGAGCATGCGGTGGCGGTTCGACTCGGTCGACATCGGCATCTCCTCCTGGCAATGGCGCCCGCAGCATCGAGCGGCGCGGGCAAAAAAACGCGAAGACTCGGGGCTTGTAATCGATTACATTCGGACGTTAGCATCTTTCGAGCGGCGGGTCCAGACTGAGGCAGAGGCGGGTTCACCTGCTCGGGTCCGTCGGATGGAATCGATTACATGATGACCTGCGGAGCGGCGCGGTGACGGATCCTGGACGCGAGGCCCGCGGCGTGCCCGGCGCCGGCGATCCGCGCCACCGCTCGGGCGCCAAGGACGTCGCTCGGCTGGCCGGCGTGTCGACCGCGACGGTGTCGCGGGCGCTGAACACGCCCGAGCAGGTCGATCCGGCCACCCGCGAGCGCGTGCTGCGCGCGGCGCAGCAGCTGCGTTACGTGCCGCACGGCGCGGCGCGGTCGTTGCGCCGGCAGCGCAGCCGGATGATCGGCGCGATCGTGCCGTCGTTCGAATATGCGCTGTACGCGCGAACGACCGGCGAGCTGCAGCGCCGTTTCGACGAGCGCGGCTATGCGCTGGTCCTGGCTGCGCACCATTACGACCTGGAGACCGAGCTGCGCGTGGCCGAGCAGATGCTCGAGCATGGCGTGGACGCGTTCGTGTTCGTCGGGGTCGACCACGATCCGCGGCTGTTCTCGCTGCTGCAGGACCACGGGCGGCCGTACGTGCTGACGTGGGGCATCGATCCGCTGCGCCGGCACCCGAGCATCGGTTTCGACAACCGGGCCGCCACCCATGCGCTGACCCGGCACCTGATCGCGCTCGGACACCGGCGCTTCGGCCTGATCAGCGCGCCGGTCGAGGGCAACGACCGCGCGCGCGAGCGCGGCGCGGGCGTGCGCGCGGCGCTCGCCGAGGCCGGGCTGACGCTGGCCGACCATCGGGTGCGTTACGGGCCGATCTCGCTGATCGCGGCGGCGCAGTGCATGCGCGAGCTGCTCGCGCTTCCCGACCGGCCGACCGCAGTCGTCGGCACCAACGACGTGTTCGCGGTCGGCGCGATGATCGCGTGCCGCGA
>DATLGW010000807.1:0-9118 GCA_035540315.1 Burkholderiaceae bacterium
GCGGGGCGACCGAGCGGGCGAGCCCGGCGACGAACCCGGTCAGCCCGCTGCGCGCGCCGTTGGACAGGCACAGCACGTCCATCGGCATCCTCACCGCGTACGACGTCACGTTGACGATCCGACCGAAGCGGCGCGCGATCATGCCGTCGATCGTCGATCGGATCAGCTCGATCGGCGCCAGCATGCACAGCTCGAGGGCCCGGATCCAGTCATCGCGATCGAACGTCCGGAAGTCGCCGGTCGGCGGCCCGCCGGCGTTCGTCACCAGGATGTCGGGATCGGGAAACTCGCGCAGCAACCGCTCGCGGAGCTCGGCCGCGGTCACGTCGCCCGCGAATGAAGCGACCGTCGCGCCTGTTTCGCGTCGAATCGCATCGGCAGCGCTCGCGAGCGTCGGCTCGTCGCGCGCGACGATCGCCAGCGAAGCGCCCGCGCGGGCCAGAGCATGCGCGCAGGCGCGGCCCAACCCCTTGCTGGCGCCGCAGACGATGGCTCTGCGGCCGACGATGCCGAGGTCCACCGCGGCTAGTTCGCGTGCTGCGTGCTGCCCATCGACGCCAGGATGTTGCGCCCGGTTCTTTCGATGTGTTTGTCCAGCAGCGCGCACGCGCGGTCCGACTTGCGCGCGAGCGCCGCTTGCGTCAACGCGTCGTGCTCGGCCGGCACGTCGCGATCGAACGGATTGGCGGCCAGGAACAGCCGGCGGTACCGCGCGTTCATGTCGTGCAGCTGCGCGCAGAACTGCAGCAGCAGCGGCGAACCGCAGGCGCCGATCAGCGCATCGTGATACGCGCGATGCCAGCGCTCCCAGTCGCCGGGATCGTCCTTGCGATCGCGCCGCTCCTCCTGCTTGCGCAACCGGTGATGCGCGGCGAGCACGGCCGCTTCCCACGCGTCGTCGCCGTTGCGGATCGAATCGCGCAGCGCCGTCGTTTCGAGCTGGCAGCGCAACCGGATCACGTCGGCCAGGTCTTCCCGCGAGACCGGCGCGACGCGATACCCGCGGCCCTCGTCGCTCTGGATCAAGCCTTCGGCCACCAGCCGGGTCACCGCCTCGCGCAGCGGGCTCCAGCTGACGCCGAATTCCTCCTTCAGGTCCTCGAGCCGGATTCGCGCCAGCGGTTGCAGCTCGCCGGCGAGGATGCTGGCCCGGATGCGGTTGCCGATCGTCGCCGCGAGTGTCGCCGCGGGCATATCGGCCGAACGGGCGCCAAGCGCCCGCAGCAGCGCATCAGAGCTTGTTGTGCGTGCCATCGCACAGCGGCATCTTGCTGCTGCGCTTGCAGCCGCACAGCCATACCGTCTGGTCCTTCTCCTGCGTCCACGTCACCGGCTTGATCCCGGACTTCGTGCTCGTGTGCGACCCGTCGCAGAACGGCTGCCATTTCGACAGTCCGCATGCGCACCAGGCATAACGGTAACCTTCGAGCAGCTCGACCTTGTACGGACCCTTCTGCGCAATTGCCGGCTCGTCGGGGTACTCCGGGTTGGTGGCCATCAGTCTGTTCTCCGCTTGACTCGCGCTCGTTATTGTCATTATCGTTAAAACCTTCGTCAATCGATATTGCCGCCTGAACTCGGAGGAGGGGCGCCATGACACGATTTGCAGGGCCGCGCGTGAACGACGATCCGACGCGGATCGCCGTCGTCGACACCAACGCGGTTGCGTGGGAGCCGACCGAGCATTCCGGGATCCACATGAAGACGCTCGAGCGCTTCGACGACCCGCGGAAGGGGCGCGAAACGGCGCTCGTGAAGTTCGATCCGGGCGCGAGCCTGCCGGAAGAGACGCTCGATCACCGGATGGAGATCTTCGTGATCAGCGGCACCTATTCGGACGGCCACGGCGACTACACCGAGCGCACGTTCATCCGCAATCCGCCCGGATTCCACCATCGCCCGACGTCGAAGGACGGCTGCGTGATCTATTGGAAGCGGCGGGTGCCGATCTACAAGAACGAGGCGCAGTGGCCCCGGCTGGTGGTCGACGCGAAGACGGCGCAGTGGCTCGAGTTCCCGCATCGCGGCGCCGACGTGCTGCACCTGTATCGCGATCCGAACGGACTGGAAACCGCGCGGATCGGCCATGTGCACACCGAACGCAAGATTCCGTCGCATGATCACTCGATCGGCGAGGAAACGCTGGTGATCCAGGGCTGTCTGACCGACCAGTACCAGCCGTACGAAGCAGGCGTCTGGTTCCGCATGCCGTGCGGCGTTCCGCACGCGCCGTACACCGGGGATCGGCGGTGCATGATGCTGATCCGCGAGGGCGACCTCGTCTGGTGATCGCACCGCTGCCATACAACCATCGAGAGGAGACGCGCAGATGTTGAAGAAATTGCTGGCGGCCGCTGCATTCGCGGCCGCGGTCGTTCCGGTGCAGGCCCAGAACTTCACGATGAAGATCGGTCTCGGAACGATGAACGACATCCAGCACCAGTGGGCGAACTGGTACAAGGAGGGTGTCGAGAAGGCGAGCAACGGCCGCATCACGGTGCAGATCTTCCCGCGCGGCCAGCTGGGTACGATCGCCAGCCATATCGAGGGCATGCAGCTCGGCACGATCGAGGCGTTCACCGCGCCCGCGGATTTCTTCGCCGGCGTGGATCCGCGCTTCGGCGCGTTCAGCATCCCGCTGCTGTTCAAGGATCCGGTGCACGCCGAGAAGGTGCTGCTCGAGCCGGCGATGAACAAGGAGATCCTCGCGCTCGGCTCCGACAAGGGGCTGCAGGTCGTATCGGTCTATACGTACGGGCCGGCGCACTACTTCGCGAAGAACCCGATCCGCAGCATCGACGACTTCAAGGGCAAGAAGCTGCGCGTGAACGCGACCGCGGCCGAGCGCGCGAAGATGCGTCAGTTCGGCGCGTCGGCGGTGCCGATGGACCTGGCCGAAGTGGTGCCGGGAATCCAGCAGGGCGTGATCGACGGCACGATGAGCGCGACCGCCGTCTACGTGAACCTGAAGTTCAACGACATCGCGCGCACGATCACGAAGGTCAACGACACGATGATCGTTTCGGTTGCCGTGGTCAGCCGTCCGTGGCTGAACAAGCTGCCGCCCGATCTGCGCCAGGTCGTGATCGACGAGGGCGCGAAGCTGCAGGCCCGGGTCAATGCGCACTCGCGCGTGCTCGACGAGGCGATGGCCAAGCGCTGGCAGGAAGCCGGCGGCGAATTCGTCACGCTGGCGGCCGAGGACCAGGGGCGCCTGAAGCAGCTGCTCGGGGGCATCGGCGAGGAGATCACCAAGGGCAATGCGTCGCTGAACGCGTTCTACCGCAAGCTGGTGAGCACGGGCGAGAAGTTCTAAGGAAGGTCCCCTGACGCACGCGCGATGCGCTTCGTCTTCGTCACGCTGCCGCATTGGCTGCTCGGGCTGCTGATGCTGGCAGGCGTGACGATCGCGTTCGCGAACGTCGTCGCCCGGTACGTGTTCGGCGTCGCGATCTTCTGGGCCGAGGAGATCCTCGTCTTCCTGACGATCTGGGGCGTGTTCATCGGCGTGGCGTCGATCACCTATCGGCGCGAGCACCTGAACATGGACCTGTTCTCCGCGGCGAACACGTCGCCGCGCGTGCGGCTGGCGCTGAACGTCGCGCTGGTTGGCGTGTTCCTCGCGTGCTGCGGGTTCATGCTGGTGCAGTCCGTGCAGGTCGTGTCGCTGCTGCGCGACAGCGGCAGCGTCAGCGTGTCGGCCGGCGTGCCGCGGTGGATACCGAATGCGGCGATTCCGGTCGGTTTCGGATTGGCGATGCTGGCGCTGCTCGTGCGGCTGCGCGCGTATCTGACCGAACGCGACTGAACGCCACCGATGGCCTGGGAGCTTGCGCTGCTGCCGCTGGCGATGCTGGCGCTCGGTTTCCCGTTTTTTCTCGCGTTGCTCGCGACGGCCGCCGTCGCGCTCGTTTTCTTCGCGCCGGTGCCGCCGATCGCCGCGCACCAGGTGATGTTCGCGAGCCTGGACAAGTACGCGCTGCTGGCGGTGCCGTTCTTCATCTTCGCCGGCGACCTGCTCGGGCGCGGCGGCGTCTCGGGCCGGCTGGTCCGGTTCGTGCAAGCGATCATCGGCCATGCGCGGGGCAGCCTGCCGTTCACGTCGCTCGGCGCGGCCGTCGTGTTCAGCGCGATCTCGGGATCGACCGCGGCCACGGTCGCCGCGGTCGGCGGCATCACCTACAAGCGCATGCGCGACGGCGGCTACGGCGAGCCGCTGTCGACGGGCCTGCTGATCGCCGCCGGCGCCCTCGGCAACCTGATCCCGCCGTCGATCGGTTTCATCCTGTACGGCATCGCGTCCGACACGTCGATCGTGCAGCTGTTCGCCGCCGGCATCGTTCCGGGACTGATCCTCGCGCTCGCCTACGGCATCTACATCTATCGCGAGGCGGTGCGCCGCGGCGAGACCGGGGGCAAGCCGTTCAGCCGCGGTGAGCTCTGGGGCGCGAGCCGCGACGGTCTGTGGGCGATCGCCGCACCGGTGGTCGTGCTCGGCGGGATCTACGCCGGCATCTTCTCGCCGACCGAGGCGGCCGCCGTCGCCTGCGTGTACGCGATCTTCGTCGTCACGATCGTCTACCGCGAGTCCAGCCCGCGCGACGTGTTCGACTCGGCATCGCGATCGATGTACCTGACCGCACAGGTGTTCATCATCCTCGCGTGCGCCGGAGTCTACTCGTGGCTGCTGACGATCACCGGCGCCGGCCCCGCGATGGTCGAGGCGGTCGGCGCGCTGTCGCTGCCCCCGTGGGCGCTGCTGCTGGCGATCAACGTGCTGCTGCTCGTCGTCGGCATGGTGCTCGACACGGTGTCGGCCATCCTGGTGCTGACGCCGTTGCTCGCGCCGATCGCCGCGGACGCCGGCATCGATCCGATCCACTTCGGGGTCATCGTCGTGATGAATCTGAGCATCGGCACGTTCACGCCGCCGTTCGGCCTGAACCTGTTCGTCGGACAAGCCGTTTTTCGCGCGCCGTTGTCCAGCATCTACAAGGGCGTCGCTCCGTTCATAGCCGTCGCGGTGGTCGCGCTTGCCGTGGTCACCTACGTGCCGGAGTTTTCGCTCGTGCTGACGAGGTTTCTGTAGCGATGGCGCTCGACGGCTCGACCGACCGCTATCCGTCTGCGCCCTGGCGCTTGCGCGGCGATGCGGCGCTGCACGTGCAGCCCGTGGCCGCGGCCGCCGCCGCCCGCTTCGTGCCCCCGTCATTCGCGATCGTGCCGATTGCGCCCGGGCTCACGCTCGGCGCCGTCGGCCTCGCCGAATACGGCGCCGGGTCCACCCTGCGATATCGCGAGCTGCTCGTCGTCGCGGCGCTGGTCCGCCATCGCGGCAAGTTGGGCGCGTGGATTTCGCACATCTACGTCGACGAGCCGCGGTCGCAGGACGCCGGCCGCGAGATCTGGGGGCTGCCGAAGGAGATCGCCCGCTTCGACGACGACCTCGATGCGCGCACGACCGTGTGGCGCGGCGCGACGCCGCTGTGCGTGATGACGCGCCCGAGCGCGGCGGCTACGTTGCGCCTGCCGCTGTTCGCGCCGGTGCTGAGCCTGCTCGATCGCCGCGCGTTGTGGTTCCAGGGTGTGGGCTCGGCACGCTGCCGCATCGGTCGCAGCGAAATCCACGTCCCGGCGCACAGCCCGCTGGCCGAGCTCGGTTTCGATCGCGGCTGGCGGATCGACCTGACCGATCTCGACCTGATCGTGCCGCCGCCCCGGCGCGGACGCCGCGAGCTCGACGTGTCAGCGGGCGCGGCCCAGTAGCCGAGCCACTGCATCGGACGCCGGCGGGGGCAGCGCGATCGCGGCAGCGGCCCCGCGGCCTTCGAGCACCGCTTCGGCCGCCAGCCGCCCGCCACGGACTGCGCCTTCCATCGATGCCGGCAAGCCGGTATCGATCCAGTCGCCGCCGATCTGCAGCCCGCGGATCGGCGTGGCCGCGCGCGGGCGCAACTGCTCGGAGCCGACGTACGGCGCAGGCCGCGCCATCGCGATCCGGTGCACGCGCCAGTGTCGCAGCGCCGCTCGCCGGGCCTGCGGCAAGTACTCCGCCAGCTCGCGCAGCGTCGCCTCGACGATCTGCGAATCCGACAGATGCGCCGCATGCCCGCTGTAGATGATGTTGCTGGCGATCACCGACGGGCGGTCGCGCCAGCCGGCGCGGATGTTCGACAGGTCGTACGAGTCGTAGTTCAGGTTCTCCGGCGACCAGACGCGGGTCCAGAAGCGCTCGCGCGTGAGTTTGCGGTCGAACCACAGATAGCTGCAGATGTACGGGCTCGGTTCGATCCGGGCGGCATCGGCGAACGGACGCTGCTGGACGAGGTCCGCCGGCAGCAGCCGCACCAGATCCTGCGGCGGCACGGCGGCGACGCAGCACCCGGTTGAGATCGTGCTGCCGTCGCCCAATCGCACCGCCCGCACGGCGCCGTCGGCGATCTCGATCGCCTGCACCGGCGTTCGCAGCGCGACCCGGCCGCCGGCGGACTCGATTGCGCGGGCCGCGCCGGGAACGAACAGATCGCCCAGGCCGATGCCCGCGAAGCCGGGGAAATACCCGCTCTTTCCGATCATGAACCGGATGAACTGCAGCAGCGCAGCCGCAGAGCATCGCTGCAGCGGCACGTTCATGATCGTCATGCAGCTCGAGCGCCAGAACCAGTCGACGAACCGTTCGCTGACGCCGCTGCGGCGCAGGTAGGTTTCGGCATCGACGCCGTCGAGCCGCCGCAGGTCGCTCGGACTCAGACGCAGCACGCGCCAGATCACGCGGCGGCCCGATGCCAGATCGCGCAGCGACAGCTGCGGCATCGTCAGCATGCTCGGCAGGTAATGCAGCGGCGCCGGCAGCCGGCGCAGCCGGACATCGACCGGCCGGCGCGGATCGGCCAGCGTGATGAACTTGTCGCGCTGCCAGACCACGTGCTCGCGCGTGCCGAGCTGCCCGAGCAGCTGCAGCATGTTCGGATATTCGCTGAGCAGGATGTGGGGGCCGATGTCGACCACGTCGCCAGTCGCCTCGTCGGTCCAGCTGCGCGCGCGCCCGCCGGCAATGTCCTCGCGCTCGAGCACGAGCGGGCGCAGGCCGCGGTCGCACAAGGCGACTGCGCACGCCAGGCCGGCGATGCCGGCGCCGATGATCACCACGTCCGGTTCCATGGCTCGCGCGATGGTCGCGCGCGATGCGGCCGGCGAGCGGATTCCCCCTGTTGCGACCGGCGCTGCGCTGGACAACGCGTTCGTAGTACGATCCGTGCGCCGCGATCGAAGCGCAGCCGCCCGGTGCGGCGCCGCAGCGCGCATCCGCACCGACCCCAGCCAATCGCGACTGCGATCGATCCATCACGGAGTGCTGCGATGGCCGATTCACCACCGAAGGGGCTCGACCGCGGGCTGACTCAATACGGCGACGCCGAGTTCGCCCGCTACCTGCGCCGCTCGTTCGCGCGTTCGATGGGCTACTCGAGCGATGCGCTCGATCGGCCGGTGATCGGCATCGCCGATTCCGGCAGCGATTTCAACAACTGCCATCGGCATCTGCCGGAGCTCGTCGCTGCGGTCAAGCGCGGCGTGCTCGCCGCCGGCGCGCTGCCGCTCGAATTTCCGACGGTATCGCTCGGCGAGGCGTTCCTGCACCCGACCAGCATGATGTTCCGCAACCTGATGGCGATGGACGTCGAGGAGATGGTCCGCGCGCAGCCGATGGATGCGGTGGTGCTGGTCGGCGGCTGCGACAAGACGGTGCCGGCGCAGCTGATGGGCGCGTTCTCGGCCGGCGTGCCGGCGATCCAGCTGGTCGCCGGGCCGATGTCGACCGGCCGCTATCGCGGCGAGCGGCTCGGCGCGTGCACCGATTGCCGCCGCCACTGGGGACGTTTTCGCGGCGGCGAGATCGATCGCGACGAGATCGATCGGATCGAAGGCAATCTCGCGACGACCGCCGGCACCTGCGCGGTGATGGGAACCGCGAGCACGATGGCGTGCATCGTCGAGGCGATGGGCATGATGCTGCCGGGCGCCGCGACGATCCCGGCGGTGCACGCCGACCGGCTGCGCGCGGCCGAGGCGACCGGCGCGCAGGCGGTGCAGCTTGCGCGCGCGCGGCTGGCGCCGTCCCAGATCGTCGACGAGCGCTCGATCGACAACGCGTTGCGCGTGCTGCTGGCGATCGGCGGCTCGACGAATGCGGTGATCCACCTGACCGCGATCGCCGGCCGGCTGGGCATCCGCATCGATGGCAAGCGGCTGAACGCGCTGTCCGACACGACGCCGGTGCTGGTCGATCTGAAGCCGACCGGCGCGCACTACATGGAGGATCTGAATGCGGCGGGCGGCCTGCCGGCGCTGATGCGCGAGATCGCTGACCTGCTGCACCTGGATTGCCCGACCGTCACCGGGCGCACGCTGGGCGAGAACCTGCAGCAGATGCCGGCATGGGCCGATCCGCAGATCGTGCGCCCGCGCGCGCAGCCGCTGCAGAAGGAGGGCGGGCTGATCGCGTTGTACGGATCGCTGGCGCCGAACGGCGCGCTGCTCAAGCGCGGCGCGGCCGACTCCCGGCTGTTCGAGCACACCGGCCGCGCGGTCGTGTTCGACTCGCTCGAGGACATGGCCGCCCGCATCGACTCGCCGGATCTCGACGTCGCAGCCGACGACGTGCTCGTGCTGCGCAACGCCGGGCCGCGCGCATGCGGCATGCCGGAGGCGGGTTATCTGCCGATTCCCGCGAAGCTCGCGCGTGCGGGCGTGCGCGACATGCTGCGGCTGTCGGACGCGCGGATGAGCGGCACTGCCTACGGGACCGTGATCCTGCACGCGTCGCCCGAAGCCGCGATCGGCGGGCCGCTCGCGCTGGCGGCCAGCGGCGACCGCATCCGCCTGTCGGTGTCGGAACGGCGAATCGACTTGCTGGTCGACGAGGCCGAGCTCGCGCAGCGGCGCGCGCGCTGGAAGCCGCCGCCGCCGTACGCCGATCGCGGCTACCGCAAGCTGTACCACGATCACGTGCTGCAGGCCGAGGACGGGTGCGACTTCGATTTCCTGCGTAGTGCCGGATGACGACGTCTGCCTACGTGCTGACCGGATACATCGCCTGGACGCTCGCGCTGCTGGTGCT
>DATLGW010000808.1:0-8282 GCA_035540315.1 Burkholderiaceae bacterium
CCGAGCGCGCCGCTGCCGGCGAACGGATCCAGGCAGCGGCGTCCGGTCAGATCCTGGCCGAGCCAGTTGAACAGCGTCTCGCGCACCCGATCGGAGGTCGGCCGCAGCCCCGGCAGATCCGGCACCGGCAGCGGCGTGCGCTTCCACAGCCCGCCGATGATCCGGATCCGCGCCGGCGGATTGCCGGGGCGGCTGCGGGGTCCGTCGGCAGCGCGTTGCGCGGCCGCCGCCGGCGCGCGCTCAGTTCGCCGGCGCACCCGCGGCGGCCGTGCCAGCAGCGCTCGGGGCCGCTGCGGCCGGCGCATCCGCGGCCTGCGCGCCGGCGCCGACCACGACCGTCACCAGACGGTCCGGGTGCACGTGGCGCTGGAACGCTTCGACGATCTGCCGGCGGTCCACGCGCTGCACCTCGTCGGTCCAGCGGTCCAGATAGTCGAGCGGCAGCCGGTAGAAGCCGATCATCGCGAGCATGTCGAGGATCTTGCGGTTCGAGTCGATCCGCAGCGGGAAGCCGCCGACGAGGTTGCTGCGCGCCGCGTCGACCTCGGCCTCGGTCGGCCCCTCGCGCACGAATTGCTCGAGCGTGTCGCGAACCACCTTCAGCGCGGTGTCGGTCTGCTCGCGCGCCGTCTGCAGGCCGATCGTGAACGGCCCGGGCTGCGCCTGCGGCGCGAAATACGAATACACGCTGTATGCGAGTCCGCGCTTGTCGCGCACCTCGTTCGTCAGCCGCGATACGAAGCCGCCGCCGCCGAGCACGTGATTGCCCACCAGCAGCGCGAAGAAGTCCGGGTCGCCGCGCGCGATCGCCGGTGCGCCGATCAGGATGTGGCTCTGCTGCGCCGGGTGCGGGATCCGCCGCTCGACCGCCGCCTCGAGGTTCGCGACCGGCGGCAGCGGCGGCGGCGGCTGGCCCGCCGGCAGGCCGCGGGTCAGCTGCTCGGCGATCCGCTCGGCCTGGCTGCGCGAGATCGCCCCGATCATCGAGACGACCGCGCGCGGAGCCGAATAGTTGCGGCGATGGAACTCGACCAGGTCGTCGCGGACGATCGCAGCGACCGTCTGCGGGGTCGGCTCGTTGCCGTACGGGTGCTCGGGGTACAGCAGCGCCGAGAACGCGCGCCGCGAGATCGTCTCGGGCCGGATCTCGGCCTCGCGCAGCGACTGCACGATCCGCTGCTGCTCGCGCGCGAGCACGTCGGCCGGAAACGTCGGGCGGGTGATGATCAGCTCGATCAGCTCGACCGCCCGGTCGAGCTCGGGCTGGCTCGTCAGCGTGCGCAGCGTGATGCTGGCCCGATCGTCGCCAGCGCCGCCGCCGCGGATCGCGCCGAGATCGGCGAAGCGCTCGGCGATTTCGAACTCCGACAGCTCGCCGGCGCCGCGCGCCATCATTCCGTTCGTCATCGACGCCAAGCCCGCCTTGGCACGCGCCACGTGGCGACCGCCGGCATCGAAGTCGATCGACACGTCGAGCATCGGGATCGCCGGCGCGTGCACGAACAGCACGCGCGCGCCGCTGCTCGTGGTCCAGTGCTCGATCGGCAGCGATTGCGCCGGCGCGGGCGCGGCCGCAACGAGCCACAGCAGCATCACCGTCAGCCACGCCGCGAACGCAGCGGCGGCGGGGCGCGGCCGGCGCAGCCGCGCCGACGGAAGTCGTGTCGTCAAGAGAGTCCTCCTGTGAGCGTTCACGGGGGCTAGTGCCGCAGGCCCGGCGGCGGCGCGGGCGGCCGCGACTCGGTAATCGGCTGCGGCAGCAGCGTCGCCACCGTGAGGTCGTCGTCGTTGAAGTAGCGGGCTGCGACCGACTGCACCTGCTCGGGCGTGACCTGTCGGATTCGCTCGAGGATCCGGTCGGCGTCGCGGTGCGAGAAGCCGACGATCTCGAGCTGCGCCAGCTCCATTGCCTGCGCCATCACCGAGTCGCGCTTGTAGACCTGGCTCGACACGTACTGCGCGATCACCCGCTTGAGCTCCTGCGCCGGCACGCCTTCGGCGGCGATCCGCGCGATCTCGGCACGCAACGCGCGCTCGACGTCCGCCGTCGTATGGCCTTCCGCGGGCGTGCCGTCGAGGTAGAACAGCGCCGGCCCGCGCTGCGTCATGCTGTAGCCGGCGCCGGCCTGGTTCGCGATCCGCGATCCCCGCACGACGTTGCGCGGGAAACGCGCGCCGTCGTAAGAGTCGAGCAGCGACGACAGCACCTCGAGCGCATAGGCATCGGAGTCGCCGTCGACGTTCTCCAGCTTCGGCACCTTGAACGCCATGATGACGTACGCATTCTCCGCCGGCGCCTTGACGTCGATCCGCTTGATGCCACGCTGCGGCGGCTCGCCCTGCGGCTTGCGCGCCGGAAGCGGGCGCGACGGGATCTTGCCGTAGGTCTTCGCGGCCAGCTCGAACACCTGCTCCGGCTCGACGTCGCCGGCGACCATCAGCACTGCGTTGTTCGGCGCATACCATGCGTCGTACCACGCCTGTGCGTCGTCGACCGTCATTGCCTGCAGATCCCGCATCCATCCGATGACCGGCGTCCGATACGGCGATGCGATGAACGCGTGCGCCATCAGCTGTTCGTAGACGATCGACTGCGCGCGGTCCTCGGTGCGCCAGCGGCGCTCTTCCATCACGACCAGCAGCTCGCGCTTGAACTCGTCCTCCGACAGCTTCAGGTTCGCCATCCGGTCGGCCTCGAGCGCCATCACCTCCGGCAGCCGCGACTTGTGGACCTGCTGGAAGTACCCGGTGTAGTCGCGCGACGTGAACGCGTTCTCGCGCCCTCCCATTTCCGAGACCCGGCGCGAGAACTCCCCCGGCGCGAGCTTCTCGGTTCCCTTGAACATCATGTGCTCGAGCACGTGCGCCACGCCGGTGCGGCCGTTGACCTCGTCGACCGAGCCCGCGCGATACCAGACCATGTGAACCGCAGTGGGCGCCCGGCGGTCCTGCTTGACGATCACCTTCAGCCCGTTCGGCAGCGTCCGCTCGACCGCCTGCGCCGGCGCTGCGATACCGCCGTTGCCGTCGTTCGTCGGCGGCGCGGTCGGTCCCTGCGCGAGCGCGGTCGCAGCGCCGAACCCGGTCGCGACCGCGAGAACGAACGCGCCGATCGTGGCAAGCAGCGGAGTCTTCATGAGTGCGAAACGGTCCCTGGAGGCGGAGGTTACAATCGGACCAGCCCGTCGCGGTCCCGTGCCTTCGTCTGCAACCGGCCGCCAAAGTTTACGCCTGCGGGCTCCAATCCCTCCTCGCGACCACTCGAATGTTCGGATTCTTTCGACGCAACAAGCCCGCCGAGCCGCCGGCCGCCGCCGCGCAGCCGGCCGCGACGGAGCCGGCGTCGCCGCCGCCGGGGCAGCCGGCCGGCGAAGCGCCCGCGTCGCCGGCACAAACGGGATCCGCGCTGGCTGCGAACGAAGCGCCGACCGCGGCGGCGCCAGCGGCAGACGACGCTCCGGCGCGCGACGCCGGCGCGATGTCGTTCCTGACGCGCTGGTTCCGTGGCCCCGAATCCGCGCCGGCGCCGGCGGCTCCGTCGGCCGAGTCCGGCACCCCCGGCGAAGCCCCGACCGCGGACGGCGTAGCGGCCGAACCCCCGGAACTCGCATCGCCTGCTGCGGCCGAGCCCGCCGCCGCGCAGTCGGCCCAGGCGCAGGCGGCGCCGTGGGCCGAGCCCGAGCCGCCGCAACTGCAGCCGGCGCCGCCGCAGATCGCACAGCCGACCGCGCCGTTGATCAGCCCCGAGCCTCCGACGGTGCAGCCGCAAGCTCCGGATTCGCTGGAGGCGCTGCCGGCCGAAGCCGCGCCGCTGTCGGAGGAACGCAAGCCGTGGCTGGCGCGGCTGAGGGTCGGGCTCTCGAAAACGCGCGACAACCTCACCGGCCTGTTCGTCGGCGTCAAGATCGACGAGGCGCTGTTCGAGGAGCTCGAGACCGCGCTGCTGGTCAGCGATGCGGGTGTCGCGACCACGCAGGCGCTGCTCGACGCGCTGCGAGAAAAGGTGCGGCGCGAGCGCCTGGCGGCGCCTGCGCAGGTGCGCGACGCGCTGCAGCTGTTGCTGGTCGAGTTGCTGACGCCGCTGGAACGGCCGATCGACATCGACCGCGCGGAGCCGCTGGTGATGATGATTGCCGGCGTCAACGGCGCCGGCAAGACCACGTCGATCGGCAAGCTCGCCCGCCATCTGCGCCGCGAAGGCAAGACCGTGCTGCTGGCCGCGGGCGACACGTTCCGTGCCGCCGCCCGCGAGCAGCTGGCCGAATGGGGCAGCCGCAACCAGGTCGAAGTGATTGCGCAGCAAGGGGGCGATCCCGCCGCAGTCGCGTTCGATGCGGTCAGCGCGGGGCGCTCGCGGCGCACCGGCGTGGTGATCGTCGACACGGCCGGAAGGCTGCCGACGCAGACGCATCTGATGCAGGAGCTCGGCAAGATCCATCGGGTGATCGCAAAGGCGATGCCCGGCGCGCCGCACGAGACGCTGCTGGTGCTCGACGGCAACACCGGGCAGAACATGCTCGCGCAGGTGCAGGCGTTCGACGAGGTCGCGCCGCTGACCGGGCTCGTGGTCACCAAGCTCGACGGAACCGCCAAGGGCGGCGCGCTGGTCGCGCTGGCGCACCTGCGCCGCGAGCGGCCGGTGCCGGTTTATTTCATCGGCATCGGCGAGGGCATCGACGATCTGCAGGCATTCTCTGCGCGCGAATTCGCTGCGGCGCTGGTCGGCTGAAACTCGCGCGGCCGAAGCCGCTGCCGGCTACCTTTCGGGAAGGGTAAAGGCATACCGCTTGCATCAAGACATTGCGGGACACCGTTCCCGCGATGGCAACGGACAAGGAGCAGCAGAGATGAATGACGACAAGATCAAGGGCAAAGGCAAGCAGGTCGAAGGCGAAGTCAAGGACCGTGCCGGCGGCGCGCTCGGCGATACCGGAACGCAAGCCGAAGGCAAGATCGAAAAAGGCGCCGGCAAGGTCCAGGAGTCCTGGGGCGAGATGAAGGACAGCATGAAGAAGGACGACAGCAAGAAGTGATCGCCTCCGGCTGCGTGCCGGAACGACCCGAAGACTCACGCGGCGGCCGGCTTCAGCCGGCCGCTCGCATTTCGGTCAACCTCCCGCGGGCGCGTCCGGCTGCCGCGACGGCTGCGCGTCGTCGAACGGCTTGAGCTTCATGCACGCGTCGAAGATCCGTATTGCGCGCGGATACGGTGCCAGGTCCACGTCGAAGCGGCGGCAGTTGAAGATCTGCGGCACCAGGCAGACGTCGGCCATCGTGACCGAATCGCCGTGGCAGAACCCGCCGGTCTTGCCGTCGCCCAGTTGTTGCTCGAACGCGGCCATTCCCTCGATGCACCAGTGCCGGTACCAGGCGTCGATCGCCGGCTGTTCCTGATTCAGCGACTGCTTCAGGTACTTCAGCACGCGCAGGTTGTTCAGCGGATGGATCTCGCAGGCGATGATCATCGACAGCGCCCGCACGCGCGCGCGCTCGAGCGGATCCACCGGCAGCAGCCGCGGCCCCGGATGGACCTCGTCGAGGTATTCGATGATCGCGAGCGACTGCGTCAGCGTATGGCCGCGATCGATCAGCGTCGGCACCAGGCCCTGCGGGTTCAGCGTCGTGTACGCCGGCGCCTTCTGCTCGCCGGCCGGCAGGTGCACGAGGCGCGGCTCGTACGACAGGCCCTTGAGGTTCAGCGCGATCCGCGTGCGAAACGCGGCCGAGCTGCGGAAGTACGTGTACAGCGTCAGCACCGGATCGCTCCTGTCAAAGGTGCCAGGTTATGCGGACCTTCCTTCAAGCGTCGCCCTCGTGCTCGCGCCACAGGTGCAGCGCGAGCTGGATCGGGCGGTCCGAGAAACTGAACAGTACCGTGTCCTCGGCCGCATGCAGCCGGTACCGGTACCACGACGGAATGACGAACTGATCCTTCGGGCCGGCGTCGATGCGCCGGTCGTCGAGCTCGACCCGCACGCTGCCTTCGACGACGCTGAACACCGCCGCGTCGGTCGATCGGTACGGCGCGCCCGAGAATCCCGCCGGCAGCAGTTGCAGGAACGTTCCGATCGTCGGCATCGGGGCGCCGCCGGTGGCCGGGTTCACGTAGCGCATCTTCACGCCGTGGCAGCGGTGCCGCGGGCCTTCCTTCAACGCGAACAGCGCCGCGCGCGACTGCCGGTACGGATAGCTGAAGATCGGCGTGACGCCGTTGCGAGGCGCGAACCCGTCGGGCAGCATGTTGCTGCCGTAGCGCGCGAGCGCATCGCCTTCGGGCCGCGCCACCGACTGCGAATCGCTGTCGTGCCCGTCGCGAAACTGCGCGCCAAGCAACCGGACCACCTGGATGTCGAGCCCGTCGAGCCAGATCACCGGCTCGCCGCCCGGGTTGCCGTGATCGTGCCAGGTCCACATCGGCGTGACGATGAAATCGCCGGGCGACATCGTGACCCGCTCGCCGTCGACCGCGGTGTAGGCGCCTTCGCCGTCGACGACGAAGCGCAGCGCCGACTGCGTGTGCCGGTGCGCCGGCGCGACCTCCCCCGGCAGGATCAGCTGCAATCCGGCATAGATCGTCGGCGTGCACGTGAATTGTCCGGCGAGCCCCGGGTTCTCGAGGATCAGCACCCGGCGTTCGGCCTCGCGGGCGGTGATCAGCCGGCCCGACTCCATCAGCAGCGGCTGCGTGTCCTGCCAGCGCCATAGCGCCGGCACTGCGTCGGTCACCGGCGCCGGCGGCACCAGCGCCGCGAGCACCTCCCACAGCGGCTTCAGATTCAGCCGCGCAATGCGCTCGTAATAGGCACTGCGGGCGGCACTCGGATCGGTTCCGGCGGCGGAGCCGGCAGGATTCACACGCGCATGCATCGCGATCGCTCCTTGCGCGGCGCCGCAACGACCGGCCCGCGCGGCGCACAGGGTTCCGTCCGATTATAGGCTGCGCCACCGGCGCGCGGCCCGCACCGCGGCCGGCTGCCGTTTATCATCGCGGAAACGAACCCGACGGCCGCACCTTCCATGCCTCCCTCCAGATCGCACGCGCTGCTGCTGAACCTCGCCCATCTGCTCGACCACTTCTTCCTGTTGATCTTCCCGACCGCCGTGCTGGCGATCTCGCAGGAGTGGGGCCGCAGCTTCGGCGAGCTGCTGCCGCTGTCGTTGCCGATGATCGCGATCTTCGGTCTGGGGGCACTGCCGTCGGGGTGGCTGGCCGATCGCTGGAGCCGCCGCGGCATGATGGGCGCGTTTTTCTTCGGCATCGGGTCGGCATCGGTGCTGGCCGGACTGGCGCAAGGACCGACCCAGCTGATGCTCGCGCTGGCAGCCATCGGCGTGTTCGCCGCGATCTATCACCCGGTCGGCATCGCGATGCTGACGATCGGCACGCCCCGGCTCGGCTGGACGCTGGGCGTCAACGGCGTGTGGGGCAACATCGGGCTGGGCGTGGCCGCGCTGGTCACCGGCGTGATCGTCCAGTTCCACGGCTGGCGCGCGGCGTTCATCCTGCCGGGGCTGCTGACGATTGCGATCGGGTTCATTTACCTTTACAGCAGCCGCGGCGCGACGAATGCCGCCAGCGGCAGGAAGCCTGCCAGCGTCACGGTGCCGCGCGAGCTGATGATGCGGGTCGTGATCGTGTTCCTGGTGGCGGTGGTCTGCAACGGCGTGCTGTTCCACGCGACGACGATCTCGATGCCCAAGCTGTTCGACGAACGGCTCGCGGGCCTGATGATCGGCCAGGCCGGTCTGGGCGCGATCGGAGCCGTGATCGCGGTCATCTACCTGATCGCCGCGATGGCGCAGCTTGCGGTGGGGGCGCTGATCGACCGGACGCCGCTGCGGCGCACGCTGATCGGCGTGATCGCACTGCAGCCCGTGCTGCTGGCCGCCGCCGCCTGGAGCTCGGGCTGGACGCTGGTGGCCGTGGCGCTGGGCGTGATGTTCTTCGTGTTCGGCCAGATCCCGATCAACGATGCGATGGTCGCCCGCTACACGAGCGATCGCTACCGTTCGCGCGCCTACGGGCTGCGCTACGTCGCCAGCTTCATGGGCAGCGCGAGCGCGGTGACGATCGTCAGCGTGCTGCACACCGCCGGCGGCTTCTCGAGCGTGTTCGTCGCGCTGTCGATCGTTGCGGCGATCGCGCTGGTTGCGGCCGTGATGCTGCCGCGATTGGGCGAAGGCGAGGCGGCGGCGCCGGTGGCCGCCGCGCAGAACCGCGCGTAGCTCGCTTTCAGAAACCCGAGCAGCAAGGCCGATCGTGATAAGCTAGCTGTCTAGCT
>DATLGW010000809.1:0-2976 GCA_035540315.1 Burkholderiaceae bacterium
CGATTACGCGATCTACATGCTCGACCCCGAGGGCTTCGTCGCGAGCTGGAACCTCGGCGCGCAGCGGATCAAGGGCTACGACGCGAGCGACGTCATCGGGAGGCACTTCTCGAACTTCTTCACGCCCGAGGACGTCGAGGCGGGCAAGCCGTGGGAGGAACTCGCGAGCGCGCGCAGCGGAGGTCGCGCCGAGGCCGAAGGGTGGCGCGTGCGCAAGGACGGCTCGCGCTTCTGGGCCCGGGCCGTCGTGACCGCGCTGCATGACGCCACCGGGCGCCTGCGCGGCTTCTCGAAGGTCACGCAGGACCTCTCCCAGCGCCGCCAGATCCAGGAGCTCGAGCAGGCCGCCGAGCGCGTGCAGGAGTTCATCGCGATGCTCGCGCACGAAATCCGCAATCCGCTGGCTCCGATCCACAACGCGATCCACGTGATGGCGCGAACGAAGCTGGAGGACCCGGCCCAGCTCCGGATGCTCGAGATCATCGGCCGGCAGGCGGCGCAACTGGGCCGAATCGCCGACGACATGCTCGACATCAGCCGGGTCACGCAGGGCAAGATGGTGATCCAGCGCGTGCCGGTCGACATCGCGGAGGTCGTCGAACGCGCGATCGACGTCGCCGCCCCGCTGATCGAGGCGGCAAGGCACAGGCTGCAGGTCGAGATGGCCGCGGAACGCCGCCGCGTGATCGGAGATCAGGACCGGCTGGTGCAGGTGTTCAGCAACCTGCTGAACAACTCGGCGCGGTACACGCCGCCGGGTGGCTCGATCGCGATCTCGGTCGCGACCGAGGCCGAAGACGTGGTCGTACGGGTGACCGACAATGGCCGCGGAATCGATCCTTCGCGCCTGAAATCGATCTTCCAGATGTTCGTGCAGGAGCGCGAACCGATCTCGCGGGTCGGCGAGGGCCTGGGCGTCGGGCTCGCGCTCGCGCGCAGCATCGTCGAGCTGCACGGCGGCGCAATCGAGGCTCGCAGCGACGGCGCGGGCAAGGGCAGCGAGTTCGTCGTTCGCCTGCCGCGCGCCGCGCCGCACGAAGCGACCGAACCGAGCGCCGCGACGAAGCAACACGCGCCCCGCGCTGCCGCAGCGCGCAGCCGCAGAGTGCTGGTCGTCGACGACAATGCCGACGCGGCCGCGACCCTCGACATGCTGCTGAAGGCGCTCGGTCACGAGGCGCGGATCGCGCGCGACGGTGCCGAGGCACTGGCAGCGTTCGAAGCGTTCCGGCCGGACATCGTGCTGCTCGACATCGGCCTGCCCGGAATCAGCGGCTACGAGGTCGCGCGCCGGCTGCGGCGCCGGGGTTCAACGGCGCGAATCATCGCGGTGACCGGATGGGGCCAGCCGAAGGACCGGGAGGAATCGGCTCAGGCGGGCATCGACCTGCATCTGGTCAAGCCGATCGACGCCGAACAATTGCAGCGCGTGCTGGCTCCGGAGCGCGGCGGCTGCAACGGCACGCTCCATTAGGGTCGTGCCGCCTCTGCCGCTGCGTCGGCTCAGTCCTGCAGCGACTTCCACATCTCGATGTCGCGCTCGGCGGTCCAGACGCGCGGGTTCTTGATCCCCTGGGCCTCATCGTACGCGCGCGACACGTCGAACGGCAGGCAGTGCTCGTAGATGAACACGCTGCCGAACACCGGATCCATCACCTGGCGCGTGTCCTTGAACACTTCCTTCAGCGACTTGCCGGCCGAGACGCCGGCGCGCGCGGTCGCGTACAGGTCGGTGATCCATTTCTTCGTGTAGTCGATCGCCTTGTCGCAGTCCTGCGGCGTCTGCAGCGCCGGCCCGCGGCCGGGCACCAGCTTCTTCGGCTTGAGCGCGCGCAGCTTCTCGAGCGTGTCGGGCCATTCCTGCAGGTGCGCATCGCCGGTGTAGACGCCGGCGTTGTATTCGACCAGGTCGCCCGAGAACACGATGTCCTGCGACGGCAGCCAGGCGATCGTGTCGCCTTTCGTGTGACCCGGCCCGAGGTGGCGCAGCCGCACTTCGAGCTTGCCGAGGAACAGCGTCAGCTCGCGCTCGAACACGATCGTGGGCCACGTCAGCCCCGGAATCGACTCGACGGCCTGGAACAGCCGCGGGAAGCGCTCGATCTCGCTCTTCATGTCGGCCTCGCCGCGCTCGGCGATCAGCTCGTAGGTGCCGCGGCTGGCGATGACGTCGGTCGCGCCCTCCGCGAAATACGCGGACGCGCCCAGCACCCGCACCGCGTGGTAGTGCGACAGCACGACGTACTTGATCGGCTTGTCGGTCACCGAGCGGATCCGTGCGATCAGGTCGCGCGCCATCACCGGCGTGGCGGTGGTGTCGATCACCATGCAGGCGTCGTCGCCGATGATCACGCCCGAGTTCGGGTCGCCTTCGGCGGTGTACGCATACGCATTGTTCGACAGCTTCTCGAACGTCACTTGCTTCGCTTCGAGGTCGCTGCGGGAGGCGAAGGTCTTGGTCATTGCGGTTCGCTCACGATAGTCGGTTTCGGGGTCGCAATCGGTGCGGCGGGCGATACTGCCCCGTTCAGCCACAAGTCGACGACGAGGTCGGCGTACTGCTCGTAGGTCATCGGCCCGTCGGGACGCAGCCATGCGAACGTGAAGTTGATCATACCCAACAATGCCATCGTCGCCGGCCGGCTGCCGGGGCCGCCGAAGCGCTGCGGCGCCACCCGCGCCAGCGTGCGCCCCAGCGCGTCGACGACCTCGCGCTCCTGGGCCTTGATCCGTTCGCGCTGCTGCGGCGACAGGAACTTCACGTCGTTCAGCAGCGCGACATGGTAGGCGCGCGAGTCGCGATACTCCCGCATCAGCGTGCGCACCAGCT
The DNA here is from genome assembly GCA_035540315.1 of Burkholderiaceae bacterium. Taxonomy (GTDB): domain Bacteria; phylum Pseudomonadota; class Gammaproteobacteria; order Burkholderiales; family Burkholderiaceae_E; genus DATLGW01. The sequence goes on from DATLGW010000809.1 coordinate 2,831, forward strand.
CGGTCAGCTCGGCGCGCGGCGGCAGCCGCTGCGCCGCGACCGCCTGAACCCGCTCGGCGAGCCGGCGCGTGTAGCGGTCGAGCGCGTCGAACAGCAGCGCCTCCTTGCTCGGGAAATAGTGATACAGCCGCGCCTTGGAGGTGCCG
>DATLGW010000810.1:0-3290 GCA_035540315.1 Burkholderiaceae bacterium
TTCAGGCTCGCGAACGCGCCCTCCGATACGCCGCCGGCGCGGGTGGTTGCGAACGCTCGGACCCGCGCCGGCGCCTGCCAGCGCGGAACCAGCACCGGAAACGGCGGCGCCGGGCTCACGATGCCGCCTCGACGAAAGCCGCGAGCGTCGGCGCGAGCCCGCAGCCGGCCACCAGCGCCGCGAAGTCCGGCGGCGGCGGGGTGCGCAGGTCGATCACGGCCTCGTGAACCGGGTGCGGGAGCGTCAGTCGCCACGCGTGCAACGCCTGCCGCGCGAACCCGGCCACGGCAGCGCCGCCATACGTCGCATCCCCGACCAGCGGATGCCCGATGCTGGCCAGATGGACCCGGATCTGATGCGTGCGGCCGGTCTCGAGCGTGCACTCGATCAGCGTCACCGGCAGCCGCTGCGGCGCCCCCCCCGACTGCGCCGGCGCTCGCCCCGCGCCGAGCGCCCGGTACAGCGTCCGTGCGGACTTGCCGCGCGCCGCGTCGACGACCGCCATCCGCAGCCGCTCGCGCGGATCGCGGCCGATCGGCGCATCGATCGCGCCATCACGTTCGAGCGCCCCGTGCGCAAGCGCCAGGTAGCGGCGGCCGATGCGGCGCGCGGCGAGCGCCGCGACCAGCCGCTCGAAACCGCGTTCGGAACGCGCAACCAGCATCAGGCCGCTGGTGTCCTTGTCGAGGCGGTGCACGATGCCGGCGCGCGGCAATCGCGCCGAATCGGGACGCGCGTGCAACAGCCCGTTCAGCAGCGTGCCGCGCCAATTGCCGGGCGCCGGATGCGTGACCAGCCCGGCCGGCTTGTCGACGATCATCAGGTCGGCATCCTCGTGCACGATCGCCAGCGGCACCGGATCGGCTTCGAACGCCTGCTCGGCCTCGGTCGGTTGCGGAACGACGTCGATCCGTTCGTGCCCAGCGAGCCGGTGCTTGCGCAGCACGGTCCGCCCGTCGACCAGCACCGCACCGAGCTCGAGCCAGCGCTGGATCCGAGTGCGCGAGTACTGCGGCAGCTGCGCGGCGACGAACCGGTCGATCCGCTCGCCGGCGCCGTCGCGCGCCGACAGCTGCAGCGCCGCCAGCGGCGAATCGAGCGGTTCCGGCTCGTCGGGGTCGCAATCGCGTTCGATATAATCGGCCGTTTGTTGCTGCACGAGCTCGGAACCACGATGACACAGCGAAGAATCGAGGCGCGGTCGCTTCGGACGATGTCGCGCGCGATCCTGCTGGCAGCGTTCGTGTCGATCGCGGCTGCCTGCAGCAGCCCCAAGATCGATCGGACCGCCGATTGGCCGCCTGAGCGATTATATTCGGAGGCCAAGGGCGAGATGGACGGCGGGCGCTGGGGCGAGGCCGTCAAGCTGCTCGAGGCGCTCGAATCGCGCTATCCGTTCGGCCGTTGGGCGCAGCAAGCGCAGCTCGACATCGCCTACGCCCACTACAAGGACGGCGACCGCGCGCAGGCGCTGATCGCGATCGACCGCTTCATCCGGATGCACCCGACCCACGAGCGGCTCGATTACGCGTATTACCTCAAGGGCCTGGTCAATTTCAACGAGCAGCTGGGCCCGTTCGCCGCGTTCGGCGGTCAGGATCCGGCCGAGCGCGACCCGAAGGCGCTGCGCGAGGCGTTCGATGCATTCCGCGAAGTCGTCTCGCGCTTTCCGGACAGCCGCTACGCGTCCGACGCGCAGGCGCGGATGCGGTACCTGGTGAACTCGATGGCGGCCAGCGAGCTGCACATCGCGCGCTACTACTTCTCGCGCGGCGCCTACCTGGCGGCGGCGAATCGCGCGCAGGGGATCGTCGTCGATTACCAGCAGACGCCGGCGGTCGAGGAAGCGCTGCACATCATGATCCAGTCGTACGATCGGCTGGGGCTGAAAGACCTGAGCGCCGACGCCCAGCGCGTGCTGCGGCTGAACTTCCCGAACAGCGACGTGGCCGCAAGCGGCATCCGCGGCAACGATCGGCGCTGGTGGCATTTGTGGCGCTGAGTGCGCCGCGGCGCTAGCGCCTCGCCGGCAGAGCCGGTCAGCTATCGCGCGAGCTCGGCCGCCGGCTCGTCGGCGCACGCCGAATCCGGCAGGAACGTCAGCGCATCGTCGATCGTTCGCACGCGCGCGAACGGCGGCAGGCTCGCGAGCAGCTGCCGGCCGTAACCGCGGCGCACGATCCGTTCGTCGCAGATCACCAGCACGCCGCGATCGGTCTCCGAGCGGATCAGCCGCCCCGCCCCCTGCTTCAGTGCGACCGCCGCGGCGGGAAGCTGCAACTCCGAGAACGGGTCGCCGCCGCCGCGGCGCAGCGCGTCGATTCGCGCGCGCACGACCGGATCGTCGGGCGGGGCGAACGGCAGCTTGTCGATCGCAACGATCGACAGCGCATCGCCGACGACGTCGACGCCCTCCCAGAAGCTCGCGCTGCCGATCAGCACCGCCGGCGGGCCCGCCGCGAAACGCGCGAGCAGCTCGTGGCGCGCCGCATCGCCCTGCGCCAGCACGTCGATCGCCGCATCGCGCTGCGCATGCTCGCGCAGCCGGTCGGCTGCCGCGCGCACCGCGCGCAGCGTCGTCGCGAGGAAGAACGCCCGGCCGCGGTTCGCTCGGATCAGCGGCCAGACCGCATCGACGGCGCGTTCGGTGAACCCGGCGCTGCTCGGATCTCCGAGGCCCTGCGGAACGTACAACGCGGCGCGACGCGCGTAATCGAACGGGCTGTCCCAGCGCGCGCACTGCGCCGAGTCCAGGCCCAGCGCGCGCGTGAAATGCCCGAAGTCCTCGCCGCACGCCAGCGTCGCCGACACGAACACGCGCGCCGCGGGCCGGCCGGCCAGATGGCGCTGGAATGCGGCCGCAATCGACAGCGGCGTGCGCCGCAGGCTCAGATGCGACGCGCCGATGTCGGCCCATGCGATCGCCGCGGTGCCGGATCCGTCGTCGCGCATCGCCGCCGCGTCCGGCACTTCGGCCGCTGCCGCTGCATCGTCGGCGCGTTCGAGCGCAGCGGCGTCGCGGATTTCGTCGCATGTCGCGTCGACTGCCGCGTCGTTGCCCCAGACCGCGTCGTGCCAGCGCTGGAGCCGCTGCACGAGATCGCTCGCGCGCAGCGCGCAGCGATCGAGCTCCAGGCCTCGCCCGGCCGCCGCATGCAGGATCTGCGCGGCTGCGCGGAAATCGCGCAGCGCTGCCGCGACCGCGTGCTGCAGCGGCGCATGCTCGCGCAGTCGTTCGGCCGGCAATCGCGCCGGCAGCCTGCCGGCGGCCAGCCGCAACTCGCGCGCCG
>DATLGW010000811.1:0-7636 GCA_035540315.1 Burkholderiaceae bacterium
TCCGAGAGGTTGCTCACCGCGAGCCGACAGCGCCCGGCGCCACGCCGGTCGCGCCCGACACGTTCGCGGCGCCGCCCGCGCATCCGCAGCCGATCGCCGAGGAATGGCTGTATGCGGTACGGCACGAACTGCGCGACGCGCGCGCGCCGCGCCCAGGCGCCGGGTCGGTGTCGGCGCGGGTCGCGCTCGCGCGTGTGCAGGAAGATCCCGGCGCGCTGTATCTGCTGGTGTCGATCGACGACGACCGCTGGGTCGCTCCGGGCGCCGGCGCAGAGCCGGGCGATGCGGTGATCGTGGAGGCCGGCGATACCGAAGGCACGCTGCAGCCGCTGCCTGCGGGCGCGGTGCCGAACCTGCCGCCGTCGGCCGACGGCACGCGGCGCATCGTGCTGCGGCTCGCGCCCGAACCGCGGCTGCTGCGGGTGCGGGTCGTCGACGTCGACGATGCGGTGCGGCGCCGCATCGATGCCGAAGCCGACTCGGGACCGATCGCGCCGCTGCGGCTGCGACCGCCGCCGACCGACGCCGAACGCGAAGCGGCGCTGGCTGCGCTGCGCAGCGCGCTCGGGGTCGCCGATGGCCGGATCACGCTGTACAACGACGGCGGCATGATCATCGCGCGCCATGGCGAGCTCGACGCCGAGCGCGCGCCGCCGCGCCGCTGGGATCAGCGGCTTGCGCGCACGCTGCTGCAGCTGGCCGCGCGGCTGGGCCCGGAACCGGGCGCCGGACTCGATACCGACGAGGCGCGCCAGCAGGTCGCGTGGCAGGCGGTCACGGTCGCGTTGACCGGCCGCCCGGCGACGAGCAGCGCCCGGCTGGCCGGCGACGACGGGCTCGCCAGCTGGATGCTGGCGAGCGCCGCGCCGGTGCGCAGCGACGGCCGCGTGATCGGCGCAGTTGTCGTGCAGGACAGCACGGCGGGCCGGCTGCGCCCCGGCGAGCAGGCGCTCGAGCGAATGGCGCTGACGACCGCGGCGGCGTTCGCGGCGACGGTGGTCGCGGTGCTGCTGCTGGCCAGCATCACCGTGGCGCGGATCCTTCGGCTGCGCCGCCTCGCCGAACGCGCGATCGACGAGCACGGGCGCGTCGTCGCCGCGCCGCGCGGCTCGCTGGTCCCGGACGAGATCGGCGACCTCGCGAACAGCTACGCCAGCGTACTGCAGCGGCTGCGCGAGCACCAGGACTACGTCGCGCGGCTGCGCAGCCGGCTGGTGCACGAGCTGCGCACGCCGATCATGGTCGTGCGATCGTCGCTCGAGAACCTCGCGGCCGAATCGGCGCCCGAGCGCCAGGCGCTGTATGCGCGGCGCGCGCAGCAAGGCGCCGCGCGGCTGGAGCGGATCGTCTCGAGCATGGGCGAAGCGGGACGGCTGGAGACGATGCTGGCCGACGCAGAGCGCGAGCCGGTCAACCTGTCCCGGCTGCTGTCGGCCTGCGTCGACGGCTACCGCAGCGCGTTCTCGCCGCGCCGTCTGGAGCTTGCGATCGCAGCCGGTGGCGCTGCGGCGCCGATCGTCGATGCGGTCCCCGAAGCGCTGGCGCAGGCGCTCGACAAGCTGGTCGCGAATGCGGTCGACTTCGCGGCCGCCGGCACGCCGATCACGGTGCGGCTCGATCCGCTCGAGCCGCCGCCGCGCGCGCCGGCCGCGGGCTGGGCGATCAGCGTGCACAACGTCGGCGCGCCGCTGCCCGAAGGCTCGCGCGAGCGGCTGTTCGAGTCGATGGTGTCGCTGCGCGACGCCGCCGGCGGCGACGCCGCCCACCTCGGGCTGGGGCTGCACATCGTGCGGCTGATCGCCGAGTTCCACGGCGGGCGCTGTTTCGCGCGCAACGTCGCCGGCGGCGTGCAGGTCGGGTTCACGGTCGCAGCGACCGCAGTGCGCTGAGCGTCGGCAAGCTCGGGGCGGCCGCGGCGGCGCGGTCGCGCGCGGGCGCGCTCAACGCGCGGCGGCGCGCGCGGCCGCGAGCAACCAGTCGCGAAACGCGACCGCATCGGGGTTGCGCGCGACGCCCGGCCCTTCGATCAGGTAGTACGCGCGCGGCGAATCGACGCTGCTCGCGAAAGGGCGCACCAGCTTGCGCGCGCGAACCAGGTCGGCGAGCAGGGGCAGCCGGCCCAGCGCAACGCCCTGACCGTCGATCGCCGCCTGCACCAGCTGGTCGTACTGGGAGAACCGCAGCGCGCCTGCAGGCTTCAGATCGCGCAGCCCCATCGACTCGAGCCACTGCGGCCAACCGAGCTCGGCGTAGCCGGCGTAGCCCGGGCCGATGTCGTCGAGCGACGGGTGCAGCAGCGTGTGCGCGGCGAGATCCTGCGGCTCGCGCAGCGGCCGCGAGCGGTCGCGCGCCAGCGCCGGGCTGCACAGCGGCAGCATCTGCTCGCCGAATATCGGGATGCCCTCGGCTTTCTCGCGCGGCAGGTAGCGAACCGCGAATTCGATCGACTCGCGCCGCACGTCCATCACGCGGCTGGTCGCCGCGATGCGCACATCGATTCCCGGATGGTCGCGAACGAATTGCGACAGCCGCGGCACCAGCCACAGCGACGCGAACGAGATCGTCGTCGTCACGGTGAACGCGCGCGAGCGGCGGTCGCGGCGCAGCTCGCGCGTGGTCTGCCGCAGCCGCTCGAGCACGTCGGCGGTCGTGCGGTACAGCGACTGCCCCGCCTCGTTGAGCACCAGCGCGCGGTGGCGCCGCTCGAACAGCGGCACGCCCAGGTGCTCCTCGAGCGCCTTGATCTGTCGGCTGACCGCCGATTGCGTCAGGAACAGCTCGTCGGCGGCGAGCGTGAAGCTCAGCCGCCGGGCAGCCGCCTCGAACGCGCGCAACAGCTCGAGCGGCGGAATCTCCTTGCGGTCGGTGGCCATCGGAACGCGCGCAGTCGGATCGTGCGAGGCCGCGCAGGTGGCGGCCGGCGATCGCGAAAGTGTAGCCGAGCCGATCCGCTGCTGCATGCGCTGCACGCATGCAAACCGTTCCAATCGATCGTTTGAGCGCCGCCGCGAACGCGCGCAGCATCAGCGCATCGCAACGCATCGAAAGGAGTGCCAGATGATGTTGAACTTCGAATCGGCGAGCTTTTCGCTGCGCGCCGACGGCGAGCCGCTGTCGTTATGGAACGCCCGCGGCCATCGGGTGATCGTTCGCGCCGGCACCATCTGGCTGACGCAATCGGGCGATCGGCGCGATATCGTCCTCGAACCCGGCGACGCGTTCGCAATCGAGCGCGACGGACAGACGGTGATGTCGACGTTCGATCGCGAAGCGGTCGTCGTGATCGAGCGACGCGCGCCCGCCGCAGCGCGGAGCTGGCAAAACGCTGTGTTAGGCTCCGAGGATGACGTCCGCGGAGGGGCGAAACTGCTGGCTCGATCAGTCTGACGACGAGACCCGACTGCATCTGGCCGGCGCCTGGGAGCTGGCCGGGCTGCACGAGCGGCAGGCCGAGCTCGAGGCGCTCGGCCGGCTGCCGCCGACGGCGTTCGTGATCGACGGCAGCGCGCTGCAGTCGATCGACACGGCCGCCGCGCTGCTGGTGCTTCGGCACCTGAGCCCGCCGCGGGCCAGCGGCCGCATCGCGTTGCACGGGTTCGATGCGCGGCATCGGCGCATCGTCGAGCTCGTGCGGTCGCGGCTGGACGCGACCGAGCCGCTGGCGGCGCCGCGACGCTGGCGGGCGCTGGCGCGGATCGGCCTGTGGTTCGCCGAGCTGGGCCAGCTGCTGATCGGGCATGTGAGCTTCTTCGGACTCGCGATGTCGGAGCTGTCGCGAGTCGCGCTGAAACCGCGACTGCTGCGCGTGCGCGAGCTCGCCGCGCAGCTGCAGCAGACCGGCTTGTCGGCAGTTCCGGTCGTCGCGCTGGTTACATTCCTGATCGGCATGGTGATCGCGTACCTGCTCGGGCTGCAGGCCGAGCAGTACGGCGCGAACATCTTCGTCGTCGACGGAGTCTCGCTCGGGCTCACGCGCGAGTTCTCTCCGCTGCTGGTCGCGACGATCGTCGCCGGCCGCTCGGGCGCGGCATTCACCGCGCAGCTGGGGACGATGAAGCTGACCGAGGAGATCGACGCGATCCGCACGCTGGGACTGTCGCCCGAGCAGGTGCTGATCGTTCCGCGGATCCTGGCGCTGGTGGTCGCGCTGCCGGCTCTGGTGTTCGTCGGCAACGTGTTCGGTCTGGCCGGCGCAATGGTCGTTGCCGACGCGATGCTCGACATCACGCCGACGACGTTCATCGAGCGGCTGCATTCGGCGCTCGCGCCGCGCCACTACGTGATCGGGCTGGCCAAGGCGCCGGTGTTCGCGCTGGCGATCGCGGTGATCGGCTGCCGGATGGGGACCTCGGTGGAGCGCGACACCCGGTCGATCGGCATCAACACGACGTCCACCGTGGTGCAGAGCATCGTCGCGGTGATCCTGCTCGATGCGCTGTTCGCGGTGCTGCTGCAGGCGCTCGGGCTGTGACCGCGCCGACTGCCGCGACCGCGCCGCCGGCGGCCATCGAGGTCGATTCGATCGTCACGCGCTTCGGCGCGCATACGGTGCACGACGGCGTGAGCTTCACGATCGGCCGCGGCGAATTGGTCGCTCTGATCGGCGGCTCGGGCAGCGGCAAGTCGGTGCTGCTGCGCGAGATCATCGGGCTGCTGCGACCGACGTCGGGCCGCGTGCGCGTGCTGGGCACCGACGTGTGGAACGCGCCGGCGCGCGAGCTCGAGGCGCTGCGCCGGCGCTTCGGGATGACGTTCCAGGAAGGCGCGCTGTTCTCGTCGCTGGACGTCGCGGCCAACGTCGCCACGCCGCTGCGCGAGCATGCGCGGGTTCCGCCGGCGCTGCTCGCGCCGCTGGTGAACTTGCGCCTGGCGCTGGCAGGGCTGGAGCCGGGCGCCGGCGCGAAGATGCCCAGCCAGCTGTCGGGCGGCATGCGCAAGCGCGCAGCAATCGCGCGCGCGCTGGCGCTGGAGCCGGAGATCCTGTTCCTGGACGAGCCGACCTCGGGCCTGGATCCGATCACCGCGCGGGCGTTCGATGCGCTGCTCGCGTCGCTGTCGCGCGACCTGGGCATCACGGTGCTGGTGGTCACGCACGACCTGGACACGCTGCTGACGATCGCGCAGCGGATCATCGTGCTCGGGCACGGCCGGCTGATCGCCGACGGCCCGGTGCAACAGGTGATGGACGTGGACGACCCTTGGATACAATCGTATTTTTCGTCGCGCCGCCCGCAGCGGAGCGAGAACCCGCCGGATGGAGCCTGAAACCCGCTACACGCTGATCGGCGCCGCGATGCTGGCGTTGATTGCCGCCGCGGTCGGTGCCTATCTGTGGCTGGCCAGCGCCGGCCCCGCAACCGATTTCCGGTACTACCTGATCGTCTTCGAGCGGCAGTCGGTCGAGGGCCTGCAGATCGGCGGCGACGTCAACATGCGCGGCCTGAAGATCGGCCGCGTCGAGAGCTACCGGATCTCGCGCGACAACATCAACCAGGTCCGCGTGCTGATCCGCGTGGACCGCCGGACTCCGATCAGCACGAACACGCAGGCCGTGGTCGCGCGCAATTTCGTGACCGGGATCGCGCGAATCAATCTGGACACGCCCGGCACGCCGGGTCCGGAGCTGGTCGAGGCGCCGCCCGGAGAGCGCTTTCCGGTGATTGCCGAGGGCACGTCGAACATCGACCAGATCACCGACGCGATCAACGAGATGGCGCTTGCAGGCAGCGCGACGCTTCGCAACCTGAACGAGGTGCTCAGCCCGCACAACCGTGCGGCATTCACCGAGGCGCTGGCTGCGATCCGCGACCTGACGGCGGGGCTGAACGACCGGCTGGCGCGAATCGACGGCACTGCCGCGCGCTTCGAGGGCACCGCCGTCGCGCTGCAGCAGGCCGGCCGGGACTTCAGCGCGCTCGCGCAGCAGCTGGCGGGTCAGACCGAGCCGCTGTCGCAGGAGGCGATCGCGACGCTGCGCGAGGCGCGCGGCACGCTGCGCGAGCTGTCGAGAACCGCCCGCTCGCTCGAGCAGACGGTCGGCCGGGCGGCGCGAACCTTCGAAACCGAGTCGGCGGGACTGGCCCGTCGTTTCGAGAGCACGGCCGACATCGGGCTGAACGAGCTGCGCGCGACCACTCACGATCTGCGCGCCGGGCTCGAATCGCTGGCGCGCGCGCTCGATCGGCTCGCCGATCCGCGCGCAGCGATCCTGGGGCCGGGCCAGCAGCAGCTCGGGCCAGGCGAGCGGCTGCGGTGATCCGGCGCAGCGCCGCCCGCGCGCTCGCGCTCGCGCTCGCGCTCGCAGCGGCCGGTTGCGTGACCGTGGGCGCCGGCGGCGACGCGCCGGCATTCACGTTCTATTCGCTCGAGGATCTGGCGGCTGCAACGCAAGGCGAGCGCGCGGCGCGGAAGATCGACCACGTGCTGCTGGTCAGCGGGCCGCCGTCGAGCCCGTTCTACGACACGACGTCGCTCGCGTACAGCCGCGCTCCCGGCGCGCGCGCGTATTACCAGTTCTCCGGGTGGACCGAACGGCCGGCGCGCCGGATCGCGCAGCTGGCCGAACGGCGGCTGATCGCGCGCGGCAGCTTCGATGGCGTGGCGTCGGTCACTGCCGGCGTGCGCGGCGACCTGCTGCTGAACCTGAACCTCGAGCACCTGTACCACGATGCGACGCGCGAGCCGGGTAGCGCGCGGCTGATGCTGGTCGCCGAGATGGTCGACTGGCGCACGCGGGCGCTGCTGGACCGGCAGGTGTTCGAGTACCGGGTGCCGGTCGAGCAGAGCTCGGCGGCCGCCGCCGTGGCCGGCCTGAGCCGGGCAGTCACCCTGCTGCTGGACGACCTGGTTCCGTGGGTCGAGCGGGCGGCAGCGGCAGCGCCGCGGAACGCGCCGTGAAGCGCAGGTAGACGTTGTTCGCGATCAGCGCAGCGACGACGATCGCCGCGCCGAGCAGCTCGATCGGCTCGAAGCGATGACCGCCCGCATGGCGGATCGCGAACGTCACGATCGGAATCAGGTTCACGAACAGGATCGCGTTCAGCGGGCCGATCCGGTGGATCGCTGCGTTCCAGAACATCATCGACGCGAGCACTCCGACGAACGCCAGATACGCGGCCTGAGGCATCACCGCGAGCCAGTCGCTCGCCGCCGGGACCGCGACCACGCCGAGCGCGGCCAGCAGCAACGCGAGCGCGACGTTCGCCACCGCCCCGGGCGCCATCGTCAGCGCAGTGAAGCGCAGCGTCGACCAGCCGCGAAAGCGCTCGACCGACATCGTGTAGGCGACCCAGCAGGCCGCCCCCGCCAGCACCATCAGGTCGCCGGCGAGCTCGAGGCCCTGCGGCGCCAGGCTCACGCTCCAGCGCGTGACGACGGTCACCACGCCGAAGAACGCGACCACGATGCAGACGATCGTGAACAGGGCCGGCCGCCGGCCGCGCCCGAGCCATTCGGCGAGCGCCGTCATCGCCGGCTGCGTCGCGACGATCACTGCCGCCACCTCCGGTCGCGTCAGCATCAGCCCGCCGAACACCAGCGCCGGCGAACCGCACATTCCGACCATGCCGATTGCGCCCGCACGCGCGAAGCGGCCCTGGTAGTCGACGCCGGCCAGCCCCTCGCGCCACGCCAGCAT
>DATLGW010000812.1:0-7306 GCA_035540315.1 Burkholderiaceae bacterium
CGTCGCGCTGTTCGATCCGCGCGCGCGGCGGTGCCCGGTGGACCGCTACCTGTTCCTGACGATGGCGGTCGGCGACGGCTACGGCGGGCTCGAGCATCGCGCGAGCACGGCGCTGCTGTGCGCGCGCAACGAGCTGCCGTATCGCGGCATGCGCGGCGTCAGCCTCGAATATCACCGCTTCCTCGCGCTGGCGAGCCACGAGTATTTCCACACCTGGCTGATCAAGCGGATCAAGCCGGCGGCGTTCGTGCCCTACGACCTGTCGCGCGAGAACTATTCGTCGCTGCTGTGGATCTTCGAGGGCTTCACGTCGTATTACGACGACCTGATGCTGCTGCGCGCCGGCGTCATCGACCTGCCCATGTATCTGAAGTCGCTGGCGACGACGATCTCGGCAGTGCTGCGCGGACCCGGTCGGCTGCGGCAAAGCGTGGCCGAGTCCAGCTTCGATGCGTGGATCAAGTACTACCGCCAGGACGAGAACACGCCGAACGTCGTCGCCAGCTATTACGCGAAGGGGGCGCTGGTCGCGCTGGCGCTGGACCTGACGATCCGGCTGCGCACGCGCGCGCGCCGCTCGCTCGACGACGTGCTGCGGCTGATGTGGCGCGAATACGGCCGCGACTTCTACGCGCCGGGAGCGCTGCAGCGCGGCGTCGCCGAGGACGAGTTCCCGCAGCTGGTGCGCCGCGCGACCGGACTGGACCTGCGCCGCCAGATTCGCGACTGGGCGTACGGCACGCGCGAGCTGCCGCTGCCGCAGCTGTTCGATGCGATCGGCATCGACTTCCGGCTCGCGCCGCCCGACACGGCGCCGGCGCTGGGCGCGCGGCTGGCGACGCGCCACGGCGAGCTGACCGTGGCCACTGCCTACGACGGCCAGGCCGCCCGGCGTGCCGGCCTTGCCGCCGGCGACGTGATCGTCGCCGCCGACGGGCTCCGGGTCGACGAGAAGTCGCTGAAGGCGCTGCTGACGCGGCGCAGGGCCGGCGAGCGGCTGGCGCTGCACGTGTTCCGCCGCGACGAGCTGATGCGTTTGGACGTGGAGCTGCAGCCGCCCGCGAAGACCGAAGTCCGCTGGCGCTGCCGGTCAGCCAATCAGCCGAACAGCCGCCGCAGCTCCGCGCCGGGATCGGCGGCGCGCATGAACGCCTCGCCGACCAGGAACGCGGCCACGCCCGCGTCGCGCATCCGGCGCACGTCGGCCGGCTCCAGGATCCCGCTTTCGGTGACGACCAGCCGGTCGCTTGGCATCTGCGCGAGCAGCCGCAGCGTGGTGCCGAGATCGACCTCGAAGCTGCGCAGGTCGCGGTTGTTCACCCCGATCAGCCGGCTGTCCAGCTGCAGCGCACGCTCGAGCTCGCGCTCGTCGTGGACCTCGATCAGCACGTCGATCCCGTGGTCGGCCGCGCAGCGCTCGAGCTCGCGCATCTGCGCATCGTCGAGCACCGCGGCAATCAGCAGAATGCAATCGGCGCCGTGCGCACGCGCTTCGTCCACCTGATAGCGGTCGATCACGAAATCCTTTCGCAGCACCGGCAGCGCGCAGGCGGCTCGCGCCTGCACCAGGTCCGCGAGCGAACCGCCGAAGAACGCATGGTCCGTCAGCACCGACAGCGCAGCCGCGCCTGCGTCGGCATAGCTGCGCGCGATCGCGGCGGGATCGAACGGCTCGCGCAGCACGCCCTTGCTCGGACTCGCTCGCTTGGCCTCGGCAATGACCGCGGCTCCGGTGGCAGCCGCCGCAGCGCGCAGCGAGCGCTCGAAGCCGCGCGGCGCGCCGTCGGTTCGGCCGCGCTGCTCGGCGGCGCGGCGCATCCGTGCGTCGCTGCAGCGGGCCCGCGCCGCCGCGAGTTCCTCGCGCTTGATCGCGACGATCCGCTGCAGGATCGATGCCGGCGGCTTCATTGGCCAGCGCGGAAGCGCCGCGTGTACGCGACGAATTCCTCGAGCTTGCCGCGCGCCGCGCCCGATGCGATCGTCTCGCGCGCCAGCTCGATCCCCTCGCCGATCGAACCGACCCGGTTGGCCGCATACAGCGCCGTCCCGGCGTTCAGCGTGACGATTTCGCGCGGCGTGCCGGGCACGTTGTTCAGCGCCTCGAGCAACATCAGCTTGGACTCGGCGGCGTCGGCGACCTTCAACCCGCGGTTGGAGATCATCGACAGCCCGAAATCCTCAGGGTGGATCTCGTACTCTTCGATCTGCCCGTTCTTCAGCTCGCCGACCATCGTTGCCGCGCCCAGCGACACTTCGTCCATCCCGTCCTTGCCCCAGACGACGATCACGTGATCGGCGCCCAGCCGCTGCATGACCCGCACCTGGATTCCGACCAGATCGGGGTGGAACACGCCCATCAGCGTGTTCGGCGCGCTGGCCGGGTTGGTCAGCGGGCCCAGGATGTTGAACACCGTCCGCACGCCCAGCTCCTTGCGCACCGGCGCGACGTTCTTCATCGCCGGATGATGGTTCGGCGCGAACATGAAGCCGATCCCGGTCGCCTCGATGCACTCGGCGACCTGCTCGGGCGTCAGCAGGATGTCTGCGCCCAGCGCCTCGAGCACGTCGGCCGCGCCGGACTTGCTCGACACGCCGCGATTGCCGTGCTTGGCGACGGTCGCTCCGGCGGCCGCGGCAACGAACGTCGACGCGGTCGAGATGTTGAACGTGTGCGAGCCGTCCCCGCCGGTGCCGACGATGTCGACGAAGTGAGGACGCGGCGGAACGACGACCTTGTTCGCGAACTCGCGCATCACCTGCGCAGCCGCGACGATCTCGCCGATCGTCTCCTTCTTGACCCGCAGGCCGGTGATGATCGCCGCCGTCATCACCGGCGACATCTCGCCGCCCATGATCTTGCGCATCAGCGACAGCATCTCGTCCTGGAATATCTCGCGGTGCTCGATCGTTCGTTGCAGCGCTTCCTGTGGCGTGATCGGCATGATTCGTCCCTCCTTCAGTGGGTTTTCAGGAAATTCTCGAGCATCGCGTAGCCGTGCTCGGTCGCAATCGATTCGGGGTGGAACTGCACGCCCTCCAGCGGCTGCGTGCGGTGCCGGATTCCCATCACCTCGCCGTCGGAGCTGCGCGCAGTCACCTCGAGCTCGTCCGGCAGCGACGACTCGTCCACGACCAGCGAGTGATAGCGCACGACGGTGAAGCGGTCGGGCAGTCCGCGGAAGATGCCGGCGTGCGTGTGCTCGACGCAGTCGGTTTTGCCGTGCATCACGCGCTGCGCGCGCACGACCCGCGCGCCCAGCGCCTGGCCGATCGACTGATGCCCCAGGCATACGCCCAGGATCGGGATGCTGCCGGCGAAATGCCGGATCACGTCCATCGACACTCCCGCCTGCGATGGCGTGCACGGCCCGGGCGAGATCACGATGCGGCGCGGCGCGAGTTGCGCGATCTCGCCGACCGTGATCGCGTCGTTGCGGACCGTGCGAACGTCCTGGCCGAGCTCGCCCAGGTACTGGACCAGGTTGTAGGTGAACGAATCGTAGTTGTCGATCATCAACAGCATGCGCACCCCGTCGGGCACTCTGGAAGCCGATCGACGGCTTCGGGTTCGGAGCGGAGGCTGCCGGTTTCGGGCTGCCGCTCGTCGGTGATTCGGTGTGGGTTCCGCCGTGACGCAGGCGGGGCGAGATCTCAGATGGCAGGCTTACGCCAACGCCAGGAGCGCAGGGAGACGGGCAGGAATGCGGATGCGAAAAGCATGGGCGCGATTATTACCGCAGGTTTCGCGCCCGTGCAAGCCCCGGCGCCGCCGCCCGGCCGGCCCGATGGCCAAACGCCACACGCGGCGATACCATCGCGATGCCCCCGATCCGCCCCACGTCGCACCATGGCCGTCGCCCAGGAACTGCGCTTCTGCATCAGCAGCGACGGCACCCGGATCGGCTATGCCCGCACCGGGCGCGGCAACCCGATCGTCAAGGCGGCGAACTGGCTGACGCACATCGAGCTCGATCTGATGTCGCGCCCGTATCGGCCGTTGATCGAGGAGCTGTCGCGGATCGGGCAGCTGGTCCGCTACGACCAGCGCGGCTGCGGCCTGTCGGACCGCGCCGCCGCCGACGTATCGCTCGATGCGCACGTTGCCGATCTGGCGGCCGTGATCGACGCCGTCGACGCGCAGAAGGTGGTGCTGTTCGGACTGTCGCAAGGCGGCGCGATCGCAGCGCGATACACCGCGCTGAACCCGCACCGGGTGTCGCACCTGGTGCTGCTGAACGCATACGCGCAGGGGGTCGACCTGCGCGACGTCCCGGCGACGGTGAAGGAAACCGCCCGCCTGTTGACTCAGCTGGTGCGACTGGGCAACTGGAAGCAGCCCAACCCGGCTTTCGCTCAGCTGTTCACGACGCAGCTGATGCCCGATGCACCGCCGGAGGTCGCGCGCGCGTTCAACGAGATGATGCGCCTGGCGTCGTCGCCCGAGCAGGCCGCGCGGCTGCTGGAGTCGATGCGCCAGCTGGATGCCACCGATTCGCTGCCGCTGATCCGCTGCCCCACGCTGGTGTGCCACAGCCGCTCCGATGCGCAGGTGCCGTTCGAGGAGGGGCGCAGGATCGCCAGCGCGATCCCGGATGCCCGCTTCGTGCCGCTCGAGAGCCGCAGCCACCTGCTGCTCGACGACGAGCCGGCGTGGACGCAGTTCTTCCGCGAACTGCGCGCGTTCCTCGCGCCCGCCGCCGATGCGCGCGGCACCCCGGCATTCGGATCGCTGACGGCCGGAGAGCGCCGGTTGCTCGATCACCTGGCGAGCGGGCTCGACAACGCGCAGATCGCCGCTCGGCTCGGGCTGGCCGAGAAGACGGTGCGTAACACGATCACCCGGATCTTCGACAAGCTGGCGGTCGAGAACCGGGCGCAGGCGATCGTGCTCGCGCGCGACGCCGGTTTCGGTCAGCGCGTGTCGGACTGATTCCGGCGCCCGGACTCGGGGCGGAACCACCCGTTCGCATCCAGCTTCGGTTCCGCGGTCGTTCGCGGCAGGTACTGATCGAAGAACAGCCGCGCGACCAGTTCCGAGCGGCTGCCGACCGCCAGCTTCTCGAACACGTGCTTCAGGTGGTCCTGGACCGTGTAACGCGACACGAACAGCAGGCCGGCGATCTCCGGGTTCGAGCAGCCGGCGGCAACGAGCCGCGCGACTTCCGCCTCGCGCGGCGTCAGACCGTAGGCGGCCGAGAGCACCTGGGCGACCTCGTGAGGGCGGCTCGGCTGCAGGATCACGGAAACCTGACTCGAGCCGCCGACGCGCTCGGCGTGCGCGGTGAGCCAGCGCCCGGTGCGGATGCGCAGACGAACCGTCGCAGATCCCTCGGCGCGGGCCCGCAACGCCAGCGAGCACAGCGCCAGCGGCAGCTCCGATGCGGACCCGCGGTCGTCGATCATCTCCAGCCAATGCGCAGCGGTCGCGCTCGCATGCGCAATGCCCGGATGCGGTCCGCCGTCGAGCAGGACCAGCGCAGGCGCATCCGGATGCGCAGGCGCGTTGGCTTCGGCGAGCAGCAGCAACCTGCGCAGCGCCCGCGCCACCGGCTCGCTCGCCTGCGCAAGCAGCTGCGTGTCCGTCGCGTCGAAATCGCCGACGTCGCCGCCGCGCATCAGCACGATCGCTGCCCACACCCCGTTCGGGTCCCGAAACACCGCCCGCAATTCATGCTTGATGCCGTCGGGCAACAGCACGTCGCGCAACCGGGTGCTGCGCTCAATGTGCCCGCCAGTCGCCGCGGACAACGTCGCTGCAGGGCTGCGGCTTCGTGCCAGCTCTGACAGCGTGTTGACGTCGCCGCGCGCGAATTCGAGCTCGAGCAGCCGGGGCATCCGGTGCGCGCTCAGGCCCTGTGCGTGCACTCCCCCCGTGGGCAGGTTCGTCGCCGGATCGAGCGTCATCGCGCACCAGCGGTCCGCAGGCACGTGCTGCGACAACGCCTGCTGCACGCCGTCCAGCAGCGACACAGGCGAGCCCGCGGCCCGACACGCATCGGTCAGCCGCCGTATCGCGCGCTCGATCCGTTCCATGCCGCCGATTCTAGGGGCGCTCGGCGGGACACGCGCGAAATCCTTGAGTTCAGGGATGGCGGCATCGGGGGCGGCCGGGAGAGCATCCCGGCGTCGCAATCCTGCACTGGAGTCCGATGATGAAACTGGCGAGCTCGACGGCTACCCGATACCGCCTCGGGGAGATCCTGCGTCCTGGCGATGCCGATTACGAACGTTGCCGCCGGATCTGGAACGGCGCGATCGATCGCCGGCCCGCGTTCATCGCGCGCTGCCGCACGGCGGCCGAAGTCGCTGCCGCGGTCCGCTTCGCAGCCGACCACGCGCTGCTGTTGTCCGTGAAGGGCGGGGGCCACAGCATTCCCGGCTGGTCGGTCTGCGAAGGCGGGCTGATGATCGACCTCTCGCCGATGAAAGCCGTCACAGTCGACCCCCAGCAACGACTCGCGACGGCCGAGCCGGGCGTGCTGCTGCGCGATTACGATGCGGCGACGCAGGCGCACGGGCTGGCATCGCCGGGCGGCGAGATCTCGCACACGGGAATCGCCGGATTGACTCTCGGAGGCGGCATCGGCTGGCTGTCGCGCCGTTTCGGGCTCGCCTGCGACCATCTCGTCGAGGCGCAGGTCGTGCTGGCCGACGGCACGATCGTCACGGCGAGCGATACGCAGCATGCCGACCTGTTCTGGGCACTGCGCGGCGGCGGAGGCAACTTCGGGGTCGTCACGAAGTTCACGTTCCGGCTGCACCCGGTCGCGCCGATGCAGGCGGGATTCGTGATGTATCCCGCGGCAGCGGCCGCCGACGTGCTCGGGTTCTACGAGGAGCTGACGCGTTCCGCTCCCGACGCGCAGTCGCTGATCGCAGCGCTGGTCGATGCGCCGCCCGCACCGTTCGTTCCTGCCGAGCTCCAGCTTCGCCCGGTCGTGGCGATCGCCGGCTGCCACGTCGGCCCGGTCGATGAAGGGATCGAGGCGATGCAGCGGGTGCGGCGGTACGGCAAGCCCGTCGTCGACACGATTGCCGTCCAGCCGTACGTGGACATCCAGCGATGGTTCGACGAGTCGGTGCCGCACGGGCTGCACTACTACTGCCGCTCCGAGTGGCTGAGCGCGCTCGACAGCCGTGCGATCGATGCGCTGGCGCTGGCCGGAGCAAGCCGCACGTCGCCGATGTCGCAGGTACTCGTGCGGCACATGGGCGGCGCCGTCGCCCGCGTTCCGCCGGATGCAACCGCTTTCTGGTTCCGGCAGGCCGACCACATGCTGACGCTCGCGTCGTGCTGGCAACCTGC
>DATLGW010000813.1:0-22369 GCA_035540315.1 Burkholderiaceae bacterium
CGTCAGGAACGTCGGGACCTGCTGGCCGCCCAGATCGGTCGTTTCGTCGTCGCCGATCGGGGCCGCCGGCAGCGGCGTGGTCGGGAACACCAGCGCATCGACGCGGTCGGACTCGAACACGCGGCGATAGACCTGTTGCAGCGCAGGCCGCCCGACCTCGAGCGCCTGGTGATACGCTTGCTGCGGAATCGCGCCCGCGCCGGCGAGCCCGGTCAACAGGCCGCGGACGTCGGGGCTCGCGCAGCGTTCGGCCAATCCCTTGAAGTCCAGCGCGGAACCGTGCTCGGCCAGATAACGTCCGAGATCCTCGACCGTCTCGTACAGCGCAATCGGAAAGCCGGCTTCCGCATCGAGCCTTCCGGCATCGGCGAGGTCGACGTCGACCAGCTCGATGCCCGCGCTGCGCAGGCGCTCGAGCGCCTGTTCGCTGACGCGCGCGGTTTCGCTTGCGAGGTTCTCCCAGAAGAACCGCCGCGGCACGCCCAGCCGCAGGCCGCGCAGCGGCGACGGCGCGTCGACGACGCGACCGCCGGTCACGACGGCGTCGAGCAGCGCGCAGTCGGCCACGCTTCGCGCGAGCGGCCCCGCGGTGTCGCGCGTGCGCGAGATCGGCACGATGCCGGCTTGCGACCAGCGGCCGGTCGTGGGCCGGAAACCGACGATGCCGCACAGCGCTGCGGGCACGCGCACCGAGCCGCCGGTATCGGTGCCGATTCCGGCCGGCACCGTGCGCGCGGCCACGGCGACTCCGGTGCCGCCGCTCGAGCCGCCCGGAATGCAGCTCGGGGTCCAGGGGTTGCAGGCCGCGCCGAATGCGCTGTTGTTGTTCGTGATGCCGTACGCGAGCTCGTGCATGTTCGCCTTGCCGAACGCAATCGCTCCCGCGTCGAGCAGCCGCTGCACGACCGGCGCATTGCGCGCGGGCACGTTCTCGCGCAGTCCGGGCGTGCCGCCGGTCGTCGCGATGCCGGCGGTATCGAGGTTGTCCTTCAGCGCGAGCGGAATTCCGAACAGCGGCCCGCTCTTTGCGCCGCGACGGCGCTCGGCGTCGCGCGCTGCGGCGCGCACTTGCTCCGGGTCCAGATGAATGTACGCGTTCAGCCTTGCGACCCGCTGCGCCTGGGCCAGCAGCGCCTCGGCGTACTCGACCACGCCCAGGCGCCCCGCGGCAATCGCATCGGCGGCCTGCTTGATCGTCAGCTCGGTCAGCTGCATCGTCCGCCTCCGGTCCGTTGTTCGAGCGTTCGTTTATACGCAGCGCCGACGCGCATGGCAAGGGGTCGGCGGGAGACGCCTTCCCGCGGATGCCGCCATAATCGGGGCGTTCCTTGACCGGGTGCTCAGATGTCTACGAACGCTGCCGTCGAATTGCACTGTTATTACAGCCTGTCGTCGCCGTGGGCGTACCTGGGCGGCCCGCAGCTGCAGGACGTCGTTCGCCGCCACCGGGTGCGGCTGCGGCTGAAGCCGTTCGACTTTCAGGCCGTGGTGCCCAGGACCGGCGGCATTCCGCTGCGAACGCGCCCGGAGCCGCGCAAGAGTTATCACGCGCTCGAGCTCGACCGCTGGCGCCGGTACCTCGGCATGCCGCTGAACCTGACACCGAAGTTCTACCGTTCCGACGGCCAGCCGCCGGATTGGAACAAGCTGCCCGGTTGGATGGTGATCGCGGCCCAGCTGGCGGGACACGACGCGTTCGTGCTGTCGCATGCGCTGCTGCGTGCGCTGTGGGCCGAGGAGCGCGACACGACCGACGCCGCGACGCGGGTCGCGATCGCGAACGAGAACGGCTACGACGGCAACGCGCTGCAGGCGATGGAGCGCAGCGAAGCGGTGCAGGCGGCGTATGCGCAGTACACCGCCGAGGCCGAGCAGCTCGGCATCTTCGGCGCGCCGACGTTTGTGCTGGACGGCGAGCGCTTCTGGGGACAGGATCGGCTGATGTTCGTCGATCGCGCGCTCGCGATGCGCGGAGTCGATGCGGAGCTGAGATGACGGACACGCTGGACGAACGCGAGCGGTTGCGGCGCGAGAACCGCGAGCAGATGAACCGTGCGTTCGCGCACGACACCCGCAGCCGGATCGAGTCGTTCGTGCTCGGCTGCTGGGTCCTCGCCGACGAGGGCCACAGCGATTCGCTGCTCGGGCAGGTGAGCGTGCGCGGCGAAGCGCCGGACCGCTTCCTGACCCAGCGGCTCGGATTGGGGCTGGACGAGGTCGCTGCCGAGAACCTGATCGAGTTCGACTCGCGACTGCGCAACCACACGTCGGCCGAGATGGTGCACCCGGGGCTGAGCTTCCACGTGTGGCTGTACCGGCATCGCCCGGACGTGAACGCGATCGTGCACACGCATCCGCCGTATTCGGTCGCGCTGGCGATGACGAACCAGCCGCTGCGGCCGATGTCGATGAACGCTGCGATGCTGTTCGACGAGGTCGCGTACCTGAAGCACTGGCCCGGAACGCCCGAGGGCGACGAGGAGGGCGAGCTGATCTGCGAGGCGCTGGGCAGCCGCTCGGCGATCCTGCTCGCGAATCACGGGCTGCTGACGGTCGGCGACAGCTTCGACATCGCCTTGTACCGAGCCGTGTTCTTCGAGCGCGCGGCAAAGGCGCAGTTGCTGGCGAGCGCGCACGGCGAGCTCAAGGCGGTGACGCAGCCGGCCGCGCAGAGCGCAAAGGAGGCGATGACGCGACCCGGCTACGTACGCGCGACCGTCGATTACTGGTACAGGCAAGCGGCACGGCGGCGTGGAATTTCCGGATCCGCGGCGGCCGCGACCGTTCCGACCGCGAGCGGCACACCGCCTCGCGCGCGCTCGCGCTGAAGCGGCGCAACGCGCGACCGGCGCCGGCTCAGCCGGCCGCTCGGCGATCGACCCGCTGCAGGAAATCGCCGACGACCTGCAGGTACCGCTGCGGCTCCTCGACGTGCGGCATGTGCGAGCTGTGCTCGAAGATCGCGGTTTCGCAGCCGTCGATGCCGTGCTGCAGCGCCTGCAGCAGCGCCGGAGTTGCCTCGTCGTGCCGGCCGCACAGCGCGAGCGTCGGCACGCGGATCTCGCCGAGCCGATCGCTGCGGTCCCAGGTCTTCAGCGTGCCGGTCACGTGGAACTCGCTCGGGCCCCACATCGTCCGATAGACCTGCGGGTTCTTCGCGACCTGGTCGAATGCGCGCTGCACCGGCTCCGGGTACGGGTCGATCCGGCACGCGTGCCGCCGATAGAACACGTTCATCGCCTGCTGGTACTCGGCCGAATCGGTCGTTCCGGCGCTTTCATGACGCTGCAGCGTCGATTTCACGTCGGCGGGAAGCTGCGCGCGCAGCCGGTCGAGCTCGGCGATCCATGCCGGCATGCTGGCCGACGTGTTCGCCAGCACCAGGCTCGCCAGTCCCGCCGGCTGCGTCAGCGCGTATTCGAGCGCCAGCATGCCGCCCCACGACTGGCCGAGCAGGTGCACGCGCGACAGGCCCAGCGCCGCGCGGACTGCACCGATCTCCTCGACGAACAGCGGCACGGTCCACATCGCCGGATCGTGCCGCGGCTGATCGGAGCGGCCGCAGCCGAGCTGATCGTAGAACACGACGCGCCGGCCGGTTGCGGCGAGCGCCTGCAACGGCTCGATGTAGTCGTGCGGCACGCCCGGTCCGCCGTGCAGGCACAGCAGCGGCGCTCGTCCGGGTTCGTCGCGATCGCCGACGATCCGGTACCAGACCCTGTAGCCGCGAAAGGGGATCAAACCCTCGTGCGCTGTCGGTGTGCTCACTGCGCCCCCGCTGTCGATATCTGCCGACCCGGTTCCCGATTATGCGGCCGCGGCGAAAGACCGCCGGTGCAAAATGCGGAGGATAGCCAACCGACCGCACAAAGATGACGACTCCTCCTTTGCTCCTGACACCGGTCGAGGCCCGCGTGCTCGCGGTGCTGATCGAGAAGCGCCTGACGGTGCCCGACACCTACCCGTTGACGCTGAACGCGCTGGTGGCTGGATGCAACCAGAAATCGAGCCGCGATCCGGTGATGACGCTGTCGGAATCGCAGGTGCAGGATGCGCTGGATCGGCTGAAGCGGCTGTCGCTGGCGATCGAATCGAGCGGCAGCCGCGTGATGCGCTACTCGGAGAACATGAAGCGCGTGCTCTGCATCCCGAACGAATCGGTCGCGCTGCTTGCGGTGCTGATGCTGCGCGGCCCGCAGACGGCAGCCGAGCTGCGCGCGAACGCCGAGCGGCTGCAGCGTTTCTCGGATGCCTCGGCGATGGACGGATTCCTGCGCGAGCTCGCGCAGTGGCCGGCTGGCGCGCTGGTGGCCGAGCTGCCGCGGCAGCCGGGCGCGCGCGAGAACCGGTGGATGCATCTGCTGTCGGGGCCGCCGCCTGCGGCGGAAGCCGCCGCGCAATCCGAATCGCCAAGCGGTGCGAGCGGTTCCGAACCGGCAAAGCGGGATCTGCATTCGGCGCTCGACGCGCTGCAGCAGCGCGTCGCGGCGCTGGAGAGTGAAGTCGCGGCGCTTCGCGCGCAACTGCAGCCGCGGGATGGACGAACGGTCGACTGAATGCGCAGCGCGCTACTCGGGCAGGCCGGCCGCGAGCAGCTCGGCCTGAAGACGCTCTGCGACCGCCCGATCGCGATACGGCTGCGCCGCGACGTGTCGCGCCACCGAGAATCGCGGGTCGAGCTGCAGCATCTCGCGCCCGATTCGCGCAGCCTCGATGTGCCACTGGGCGCGAATCAGCGCGGTCGACGTCGCTGCGCGGCCGTTGACCGTCTGCGGAACGCGTCGCAGCGCCTCGCGGCCGGCTGCGATCGATAGCGACAGCTCGCCCGCTTCGCGATAGGCGGCAGCGAGGATCTCGATGAACCACGGCGGATGCAACGGCGCGTGGCGCAGCGCGCGGCGTGCATGCGTTATCGCGCGCTCAGGCTGCGCGCAGTGCAGCAGCACGTTCGCGAGGAATCCGTTCGCATTCGTGCAGCCCGGACGAATCTCGATGGCCTGCGTGGAAATCGCCAGCGCTTCATCGAAGCGATGCTGCAGCAACCGCACGTTGCCCAGCACCGTGTGCGCCTGCCCGTCGGCGTCCTCGAGCGTCACTGCGCGCTCGGCCCAGCGGCCCGCCTCGTCGCGCGCGACCGCCGGATCGTCGGTCCAGCCGCGCGTGGCCTGCAGCCACAGGCAGATCGCGACGTTGCTCGGTCCGTGCGCGGAATGCGGCGCAAGCTCGGCCACCCGCTCGAAGCATTCACGCGCGGCGGCGACCGACTCGCGCGTCATCCCGAAGAAGCACTGCAGGCCGCGGTAGAACTGGTCGCGCGCCCGGATGTCGGTGAGGCACTTGCGCCAGATTCGCGCCTGCAAGCCGCTGGACAACCGAACGTCCAGCGCCGTCACGACCTGCGCGGCGATCTCGTCCTGAACGGTCAGTGCATCGTCGACCGCCCGGTCGTAGCGCTCCGACCACCGGACCACGCCGGCGAGCGCGTCCAGCAGTTGAACGTTCGCGCGCACCCGCGCGCCGGAACGCTGGATCTGTCCCTGCAGCACGTGACGCACGCCGGCGCATGCGGCTGCTTCGGCGGGAGCGACGCCGCGCAGCACCTGCGCGGTACCGGCCGCGATCACGAACAGCCCCGGCACCCGCACGAGCGCGTTCTGGATATCGATCCTCAGACCTTCGGCGAGGACTTCGGCTTCGCTGTCGTCGCCGATGCAGGTGAACGGCAGCAGAATGACCGACGGCAGTTGCGGAACCGGCAGACCCAGCGCCCGCAGCGGCGGCGGCACCGAAGCGCCGCCGTCCTGCGGCGCGCCGGCGGCGCCGGCGGCCTCCGCGGCCGACGCCTGCGGCCGGGAGTCGGCGGGAAGCTGCGCACGCGCCTGCGGGGTCAGGCAGATCGCATCGTCGGCGGCCGATCCCGCCAGCCGAGCGGCTTCGTCGCAGGTGTCGCCGGACGGGTCCGGCCGCATGTCTGCAGCGGCACCGACGTCGATTCCCCAGCGGTAATGAACATGGCTGTCGAGCGGCAGGCGGGAATTCGACCGCGCCAGCGCGTCGCGGGCTTCGATCGCAGCCGCGAAGCATTGCTGCGCGTCGACGAACACCGCAGTGATCGAGTAGCCCGGATGCTCGATCACGCGACCCGCGCTGCTGCGCAACGCGGCCACGACCGTATGCCGGCCTGCCTCGAGCGCCGCGCGGACCGCATCAATGTCCTCGCCGGTCAGCACCGCGGCGGCGCGAGGCTCGGCGCGCGCGACCGCCGACGTTGGCCTGGCGGCGCGCGCCGCCGCGCCGGCGTCCGCCACGCGCGGCGCTGCCTTCGCTGCCGCCGAGGGCAGCGGCAGCCGGCGGTCGCGCCACTTGTCCCAGAAATACCAGGCCGCCGCCGCGCCGCCGATCAGCGTCGCAAGTGCCAGCAGGACGTCCATGGCGGTCCAGCTTAATCGATACAATCGATCGGCGTAACCCGTATCCGGTCGACGTCACCGGTGCACTGACGATTTCGGAGGCTCATGATGGAATACGTCCGGCTCGGCCGCACCGGCCTGAAGGTCTCGAAGCTGTGCCTGGGGTGCATGACCTACGGCGACCCCAAGCGCGGCAACCATGCGTGGACGCTGCCGCAGGAGCAGAGCCTGCCGCTGATCCGTCAGGCGATCGAGGCCGGCATCAATTTCTTCGACACCGCGAACGTGTACTCGGACGGCTCGAGCGAGGAGATCCTCGGGCAGGCGATCCGCGAGTACGCGAATCGCGACGAGGTCGTGGTCGCGACCAAGGTGCACGGCCGGATGCGGGCGGACCCGAACGGCTCGGGACTGTCGCGCAAGGCGATCCTGACCGAGATCGACCACAGCCTGCGGCGGCTGCGGATGGACTACGTCGATCTGTACCAGATCCACCGCTTCGATTACGGCACGCCGCTGGAGGAAACGCTCGAGGCGCTGCACGACGTGGTCAAGGCGGGCAAGGCGCGCTACATCGGCGCATCGTCGATGTACGCGTACCAGTTCTGCAAGGCGCTGTATCTGTCCGATCGCCACGGTTGGACGCGGTTCGTGTCGATGCAGAACCACTACAACCTGATGTACCGCGAAGAAGAGCGCGAGATGATGCGGCTGTGCGCCGAGGAAGGAATCGGCGTGCTGCCGTGGAGTCCGCTCGCGCGCGGTCACCTGACCCGCGATCCGGGCGAGCAGACGCACCGGTCGCAGACCGATGAGTTCGGTCGCACGCTGTACCAGTTCTCGCCGGACTCCGATCGCCGCGTGATCGAAGCGGTTGCGGCGGTCGCGACGGCACGCGGCGTGCCGCGAGCCCAGGTCGCGCTCGCATGGGTCGCGCGCAAGTCGCCGGTGACTGCGCCAATCATCGGCGTGGCGAAGCCGTCGCACCTGCAGGATGCGGTCGCCGCGCTGTCGCTGCAGCTGACGGCCGACGAGATCGCATCGCTCGAAGGCCCGTATGTGCCGCATCCGGTCGCGGGATTCCGCTGACGTCGTCTCAAGCGGCAGAAGCGCCGAGGCGCATTGACCCCGGCAAAACTTCGCAAATACCATCGGGGTCCCAAAACCGCAACCTGGTTACGGCATGGAAGGTGCAGGGCAATATCCACTGAATCAGGACGCATCCCGCGAGTCGGTTCCCGTGCCGTGGCCGAATGGCGCGCGCTGCGCGGTGATGATCACGTTCGATTTTGATGCCGAGACGATGTGGCTGTCGCGAGACGTGACGAACTCTCAGCGCCCCGCATTGCTTTCACACGGCACGTACGCCGCCAAGGTCGCCGTTCCCGAAATCCTGCGGCTGCTGCGCGAGCTCGAGATACCTGCGACTTTCTTCGTTCCGGGCTGGACGGCAGAGAATCACGCTCCAGTCGTCGCATCGATTCTGGAAGCCGGTCACGAAATCGGTCACCACGGCTATCTGCACTTCTGGCCGGAGCCGGACAAGCCGGCGGATGAGGAACGCGAGATAGAGCTCGGGCTCGAGGTGCTGCAGAAGCTGTTCCGATTGCGTCCGAAGGGCTATCGGTGCCCTGCCGGAGAAACGACGCTCCGGCTAATTCCGCTTCTATCGAAGTATGGATTCTCGTACGACAGCTCTTTCATGGATGACATCCACCCGTACGTGCACAAGCACGACGGGCGGCGGACTGGCGTCGTCGAGCTGCCGTGGCACTGGTCGCTCGACGACGTGCCTTTTATGGTCTACAGCCTTCGCAATCAGCGCCCGATGCAGACGAACGAGCACGTGCTTGCGATCTGGAAGGCGGAATTTCACGAGCACTATCAGCGCGGCGCGCTGTTCGACCTGATCATGCATCCGCAAGCGATCGGGAGGCCGTCGCGCCTGGCAATGTTGCGTGAATTTCTCAGTTTCATTCGGTCCTATCCGAACGTTTGGCTGGCGACCGGCACGGCCGTGTCGGCGCACGTATTGGAGGTGACGAGATGAGTGGTGCGCCTATATCGGACCGCTTCGATCTTTTGCTGAAAGGCGGGCGGGTCATCGATCCGTCCCAGGGGATCGATGCTGTATGCGACGTCGCAATTTCCGGCGATCGAATCGCAAAGGTTGCCGCCGGGATCGATCCGTCGCTCGCGCACGAGGTGAGCGACGTGCGCGGTCGGCTGGTGACTCCGGGCCTGATCGACTTGCATGTGCATGTGTTTCAGCACCTGGTCGACGCAGGGCTGCCCGTGGACGACGCAGGGGTGAACGCGGGCGTGACCACAGTCGTCGATCAAGGCAGCGCCGGTGCGTGGACGATCGAAGCTTTCAAGGCTTACGTTGCGGACACGGCCGTAACAGAGACGCTGGTGTTCCTGTCGGTGAATCTGACCGGCACGCTACGGGGCTGCAAGGGCGGGCCGATCGTGCAAAACCCGGACTACATGGATCGAGCGGTCACGCTCAAGTTCATCCGGCGATTTCCGCAGATGATCCGGGGCGTCAAAGGTCACGGCGAGTCCGGCAGCTGGTCGATGTGGGGCGATGCGATGCTGCGTGAAGCGCGCGCGACCGCCGATGAGGCGGGGCTGCCGCTGTACATTCACACGGGCGAATTATGGAAGGTAAACGAGGCCAATCGTCCTGACCCCGAGTCTGTATTGCCGGACGTGCTGAAGTTCGCTCGGCCGGGAGATCTGCTCGCGCACTGCTATTCCTGTCGCGATGACGGCATTCTAGGCAAGCGCGCGAAGCCGATTCCGGAACTCGTGGAGGCAGTGGCGAACGGCATCCATCTCGACTTGGGGCACGGCATCAATTTCAGTTTCGACACGGCCCGTCGGATGATGCGGGCGGGGCTCTATCCTTATACGCTCGGAACGGACGTTCACGGCGACTTCGCCAGCAACAACAACGATGCCACGCTCGACTACAGCCTGGTCGGTTCGATGTCGAAACTGATGGCGCTCGGGTTCGACCTGCCGTTCGTGATCCGGTCCGCGACGCTGCATCCCGCAACGGTATTGCGAATGACCGACGAGATCGGCACGTTACGGGAAGGATCTCGGGCCGACGTGACGGTGCTGGAACAGATCCAGGAACCCTGGACGTTCCGCGATTGCGAAGGCGAATCGGTGCAGGCCAGGACCCGGCTGGTCCCGCGCCTGGTCGTCCGCGAGGGCCGACAGATCGTCCCGACTTGCCGATTGCTGCGCGATGTGATGCCGATTCAAGAGACCAGTCTGGTCTGAACGTAGAAACGAACGACAGGAGCGTATCGATGACTGCAGATGTTCGACGCCGTGCAATGCTGGTAGGTCTGATCGCATCGGCGCTGCCGCTGCCGGCTGTCGCACAATCGGACTTTCCGAGCAAGCCAGTACGGTTGGTCGTTCCGTTTCCGGCTGGCGGCTCGCTCGATAACTTTGGTCGGCTGCTCGCGCAGCGACTGACCGAGCAATGGGGGCAGAACGCGCTGGTCGACAACCGTCCCGGGGGTGCAGCGATCATCGGGACTCAGCACGTGGCCAAGTCGCCCCCCGATGGCTACACGCTGCTGCTGATGGCAAACGGTTTCGTGATGGTGCCGATGCTGATGTCGAAGGTGCCGTACGACCCGTTCCAGGATTTCTCGCCCGTAGCGCTTTTGGCCCGCGTGAATCAGGCGCTGGTCGCTCCGCCCAGCTTTGCGCCGAATAACGTGCGCGAGTTGATCGCGGCCGCCAAAGCACGCCCAGGTCAGCTGACCTTCGCATCGTTCGGCAACGGCACCTCTTCGCATTTGGGGGTCGAGTTGTTCAAGAAGGAGACCGGCATCGACATGACGCACGTCCCGTACAAAGGCGTGGCGCCGGCGCTTCAAGATGTGGTTGGAGGTCAGGTTAACGTCTTTCTGACCAATCTCCCCGAGATCCTGCCGCACGTCCAAGCCGGAAGATTGAAGGTGCTTGGTGTAGCCGACGAGAAGCGCGCGCCGCAGCTGCCGGACGTGCCGACCTTTGCCGAGCAAGGCGTGCCCAACTTCAATGTCTATTCCTGGTACGGATGCGTCGCGCCGGCGGGAACTCCGGACGCGGTGATCCAGAAGCTTCATGCTTCGCTGGTGCAAGCGCTGCAAGCGCCTGAGGTCTCGCAGCGGCTTGCGCAGCAGGGAATCGTGACGATCGGCGGCGGACCCGAAGAGATGCGTCGTTTCATGAAGGCGGAGCAGGCACGGTACGCGGAGCCGATCCGGATCTCCGGCGCAAAAATCGAGTAGGCCGCTGACGGCGACGCCTAGCGGAATCAGCGATGGAAATGGCACAGATTCGTACCCGACACGTCGCCGAAACCGTCGACCGGGTCAAGCAGATCGTTGCCGAAGGCCCGCTCGACCGGCCGCGCCTGGCGCGGGTGCTCGACGAGGTCAAGGCACTGGCTGCTCGCCGCGAGCTGTGGCGCGCCACGGACTTTCCCGATCCGGATCCGGGCGAGCAGCAGGCGCGCTACCTGATCAGCGAAACGCCCGAGCGAACCTTCGCGCTGTACCTGAACGTGATGCGGCCGGGCAAGCGGATCGTGCCGCACGACCATACGACGTGGGCCTGCATCGCTGCCGTCGAAGGGGTCGAGCAGAACCACTTGTATCGCCGCACCGACGACGGGGCGATGCCGCAGGTCGGGACGCTGGAACGGGTCGAGACCATCGCGGTGGGGCCGGGAAGCGGGATCGCATTGATGCCGCAGGACATCCACGCAGTCGAAATCGACGGCGGTGCGACGATCCGGCATCTGCACATGTACGGACGGGCGCTGGAGACGCTGACCGAGCGCGTCGCTTACGACCTCGAAGCGGGGACGTACCGGACGATGTCGATCGGCGTGCAGACGCGGCGCTGACGTGGTCGCGCGCGTCGATTGCGACACGCTGCGGCGGTGGCTGGCCGACGGCGACGAGCTTGCGCTGTTCGACGTGCGCGAGCACGGGCAGTACGGCGAGGCACACCTGTTCTTCGCCGTGCCATTGCCGTTCAGCCGGCTCGAGCTCGATGTCGAGCGCCTGGCGCCGCGGCGCGGAGTCAGGATCGTGCTGGTCGACGACGACGAGCGCGTCGCCGCCCGCGCGGCGCAGCGGCTGAGCGCGATCGGCTACCGCGACGTTCGCGTGCTCGACGGCGGCGTTCCCGGCTGGGCCGCGCGCGGCCATCCGGTCTACGCGGGCGTCAACGTGCCGTCGAAGGCTTTCGGCGAACTGATCGAGCATGCCTGCGCGACGCCGTCGGTGACCGCCGAGGAACTGGCGCGGATGCTGCAGCGAGGCGACGACGTGCTGGTGCTCGACGGCCGGCCGTTCGCCGAGTACCAGAAGATGAACATCCCCGGCGCGATCTGCTGCCCGAACGGCGAGCTCGCTTATCGGCTGCATCGCCTGGTCAAAGACGAGTCGACGCCAATCGTCGTCAACTGCGCCGGGCGCACCCGCAGCATCATCGGGGCGCAGACGCTGATCTCGCTCGGCGTGCGCAACCCCGTGCGCGCGCTGCAGAACGGCACGCAAGGCTGGACGCTGGCCGGGCAGTCGCTCGAGCGCGGCAGCCGGCACCGCTATCCGGCCGAAGGCATCGACGACGTCCCGCCGGCGTTGCGCGAATCGGCGCAGGTTTTCGCGGACCGCGCCGGCGCCGGATCGATCGACGCCGAGACGCTGGCGGCGTGGCGGTCGGATCCCGATCGGACGACGTTCATGCTGGACGTTCGCACGCCGGAGGAGTTCGCTGCGGGAACGCTCGCCGGTGCGGTGCATGCGCCGGGCGGTCAGCTGGTGCAGGCGACCGATCAATACGTGGGCGTGCGCAATGCGCGGCTGGTGCTGGTCGACGACGGCGACGTGCGGGCGCGGGTGACGGCGGGCTGGCTGCGAAAGCTCGGGCATCAGGCGTGGGTGCTCGCGGGCGGGATAGCGGCGGCTGCGGCGACGCTCGGGTTGGCACGGGGCGGCGATCCTGAATCCGCGCAGCAGACGGCTGCAGCCAGCGCCGGCGCGATTGCCGAAATCGAGGCGGATGCGCTGCACGCCGGGCTGCGCGACGCAGCGATCGTCGCAGTCGATCTTCGCCCGAGCCCGGCGTTCAGGCGTGCGCACGTCGCGGGCAGCGTCTGGTCGATCCGGCCGCGGATCGCGGCGCGGCTGGACGGCGAGTCGCGGCCGATCACGCTGGTCGCCGACGATCCGCGGATCGCAGCGCTGGCGGCGCTCGAGCTGCCCGCGGCGCAACGCGCGCGGCTGCGGCTGCTGCGCGGCGGATTCGCCGCATGGCAAGACGCCGGTCTGCCGGTGCTTTCGACTCCGGCGGATCCGCCGGATGCCGAATGCATCGACTTCCTGTTCTTCGTGCACGATCGGCACGACGGCAATCTCGATGCCGCCCGGCGCTACCTTGCGTGGGAGACCGGGCTGGTCGAGCAGATGGACGATCTGGAGCGGGGCGCTTTCCGTCTGCCGCACTGATCGCTGCGCGGCCCGGTCAATTCATCAACGCGGCGATCCGCTCGGCCAGCGCCGCGATCGTCAGGCTCGGCGGAAGGCATCGCGGCTGCGCTGCAGCGGTCCCCACCACGGACCGCGCTCGAGCATCAGCACCCGCAGCCCCCGCTCGGCCAGCCGGGCTGCGGTCACCGACCCGCCGAAGCCGGTGCCGACGACGATCGCGTCGAAGCGCTGCGATGTCATTGCGGTTTCTGCGCCTGCTCGCGGCGCCGAAGCGCGTGCGCCAATGCCAGGCCCGACAGCGTCAGCGCGACCGCCGCCACCGCCAGCATCGGCGCGAAACCGACCCGATCGATCGTGATGCCGGCCAACAGCACGCCCAGCGCCTGGCCGCCGAACAGGCAGAACGCGAACAGCGCGACCGCGGTGCCGCGCACGGTGGGCGCCATCTGCGTCGCGTGCGTCTGCAACGTGTTGTGGTACAGGTAGGTGCCGAAGCCGACCAGCAGCGCGATCGGACCGGCGAGCACCCATAGCGGCGAGATCCACCATGCGATCACGCCGGCGCCCATCAGCACGCCGCCCAGCCAGACCATCCGCCGCTCGCCCAGCGCGCCCACCAGGCGCCGAGCCGCGAGCGCGTACAGCAGCCCCCCGCCGGCCCACAGCATCATCAGCGCCGCGGCAGTCGACAAGCTGACGCCGTGACGGTGATGAAGATAAGCCGGCATGTAGGCGAGCGGACCGAACAGGAAAATGCCTTCGGCCAGCACCGCGAACAGCACGACGTGCGCCCAGCGCACGCGCAGCACGGCGGCGATCCGCTGGCCGTAGCTCTGCGTGGCGCCGGTTCCAACGGGCGGCCCGGTCGCGCCGGCCGCCTGGCGCACGTGTCGCAGCAACAGCAGCCCGACCACCGCATAGACGACGGCCATGGTCAGGAATGCGCCGCGCCATCCTGCGGCCGTGTCGCCGAACAGCCCGC
Organism: Burkholderiaceae bacterium; assembly: GCA_035540315.1. Classification (GTDB taxonomy): domain Bacteria; phylum Pseudomonadota; class Gammaproteobacteria; order Burkholderiales; family Burkholderiaceae_E; genus DATLGW01. Next base: position 13,908 of record DATLGW010000813.1, read on the forward strand.
CCACCAGCTGACCGGCCATCATTCCGGACAGCGTCCCGGTCAGGAACCGCGCAAGCGTGGCCTGCCGGCGCTCGTACGGAACCCGGTCGCCGATCCAGGCCATTCCCAGCGGAATGATTCCCGCGGCCGCCATGCCCCAGACGATGCGGCCGCCGACCAGGATCTCGAAACGCGGCGCAAGCGCCGATGCCGCCGCGGCGAACGCGCCGCCGAACAGCGCAATGCAGATCAGCATCGGCTTGCCGTACCGGTCGCCGAGCGGGCCGTAGACGAGCTGCATCAGCCCGTACGCGATCGAGAACGCATAGATCACGCGGCCCGCCATGCCGGGGGTCACGGCGAAATCGGCGGCGAAGCGTGGAATCAGCGGGTCGCCGATCCGAAGCGCCGCCCCGCTGACGAACGCGGCGCACGCGAGCAGGATGATCGTGGAGTCGCGCTGCGGCGACGCTGCGGCCGGCGTCAATTCTCAGGCGCGAAAGAACGCGAGCATCTCCCGGGTCAGCTCCTCGGGCGCTTCCTCGGGAATGTAATGGCCGCAATCGAGCGCACGGCCGTTGACGTCGCTGTCGGAGACTTCGCGCCAGTCGTCGAGCGCCGAGAAGCACCGCTCGATGACGCCGTGCTTGCCCCAGAGCACCCGCAACCGCACCGACAGCTTGCGGCCTGCGGCGAGATCGGCGCGATCATGCTCCAGGTCGATCGTCGCCGCCGCGCGGTAATCCTCGCAGATCGCGTGCACGGTCCCCGCGTCGCGGATGCAGCGCAGATACTCGGCGAACGCGCCCGATGAAAAGACCGCCAGCCCGCCGTGGCGGTTGCCCATGTGGCGGCGCAAGAAAACCTCGGGGTTCGCTGCAATCAACTCCTCCGGATACGGCGCAGGCTGGATCAGGAAGAACCAATGATAGTAGGCGGTCGCGAACGCCATCGTGGTGCGCTCGTACATCGTCAGCGTCGGCGAGATGTCCAGCAGCATCATGCGTTCGACCGCCTGCGGGTGATCGAGCGCGAGCCGGTGCGCGACGCGGCCGCCGCGATCGTGGCCGGCGAGCCGAAAGCGCGAATGCCCCAGATGGCGCATCACGTCGACCTGGTCGGCGGCCATCGCCCGCTTCGAATAGCCGGCGTGATCCGCACCGCCGTCGGGTTTGGACGCATCGCCGTAGCCGCGCAAGTCGGTCGCGACGACGGTGAAGTGCTGCGCCAGCGCCGGCGCGACCTTGTGCCAGATCGCATGCGTCTGCGGCGCGCCGTGCAGCAGCAACAGCGGCGGCCCGGTGCCCCCGGTCACGTAGGGAATCCGCACCGGCGTCGCGCTGTCGCGCGCGGCGGTCAACTCGAGGTGGCCCGAGCGAAAGTCCGGATAGAGCTGTGACATCGGCAATCCGTGGGGGTCTGCACATTTGACTCCGATTGCTCAGGCGCGTCGAGACGGCCGCCGCGGCGGATCAGCGCAACGGCCGGCGAGCGGCGCTGCGGGAATTCCGCATACCCGCCCGAGTCAGGCCGCGAGCGTGCGCACGAAACGGCTCAGCTGCTCGACGTACGCGTCCGGGTGCGTGACGTGCGGGATGTGCCCTGCGCCCTTGAACTCGATCACCGTGGCTCGCGGCATCGCCCGCGCCAGCCGGTCGATGACCGGAGCAAACGTCGGCGGGCTGTGCTCGCCCTTCGACAGCAGCGCCGGCCGGTCGAAACGGTCGAGCCAGCGCAGATCGAATTCGAGCGTCTCCGGGTCGCGCCACTCGTCCGAGAACGTCGGGGCATTGCGTATGAACGTCTGCCGCATCGGCTCCGGCAGTTTTGCCCAGCTGCCGGGCCCGAGCCCGATCGTTTCGACGAACAGCTCGGCAGCGCCGGCGTGATCGCCGGAGTCGATCCGCTCGACCACCGGTTCGCCGCGCTCGCGCACCTGCTGCAGCATCGGCGCGACCTGCGGATCGTGCGCGAGCAGCGAGAACAGCGGCGGCTCGTGCGCGACCAGTCCCCGGATCAGGTCCGGGCGTCGCACCGCGCAGCGCAACGCGATCGACGCGCCGAAGGAGTTGCCGACGAGAACCACCGGCGCCAGCTCGAGGTGCTGGATCAGCGCCGCGGCATCGGCCACGTCCTCCTCGACGCTGCCTGGCGTGTCCAGCCGCTCGCTCTCGCTGTGGCCGCGTCGGTCGTAGGTGATCACCCGGAACGACCCGGACAGACGCGGGACGACCGCGTCCCAGTTGCGGTGCGACCCCCAGGAACCGTGCACGAACACGATCGGAATCTCGCCGGTGCCGGTGACCTCGTAGAAGAGCCGAACGCCATTGATTCTTGCAGTGGCCATGAGCATCTCCTCCTGCGGCAGTACCGCGGTCGGGGTGTGTGTGAAGGAAACCGCGCTAGAGAACCTCCCGAAGTCGCTGAACCATTGTAGGCGCATGCGCCGGTTCCGGGCTGTCCGCCCCCGCCGGACCGTCGGATGCTGTCTTCGGCGGCGCCGTCGATTCCCGGACGACCAGCTCGAGCGGCAGCTCGATGCATCGCGGGGGCACCGCCCCGGCGAGTTGCTGCAGCAGATGGCGCGCGGCCTCCACGCCGATCTGCGCGATCGGAAACCGCACCGTCGTCAGCGCCGGCGAGATCACCGTGGCGAACGCCATGTCGTCCAGGCCGGTGACCGACAGGTCCCGCGGCACGCGCAGGCCGCGCCGCTGCGCCTGCAGGATCGCGCCGGTGGCCAGCACGTCGTTGCCGCAGACGACGGCGGTGACGGCTTCGCGGGCGAGCAGCGAATCGAGCGCGCGGCCGCCCGCGTCGAGCGAATACGGCGCCTCAACGATCCGGCTGTCGGGGAGCGCGATGCCGGCGTCGGCGACCGCGGTCCGGATTCCGTGCAGGCGGTCGGTCGCGCGGTCGTTGCCGCGCAGGATGCCGGTGATGACGCCGATCTGCCGATGGCCGAGTCGCAACAGGTGCTCGGCAATCGTGCGTCCGGCTGCGCGGTTGTCGAAGCCGACGCAGTGGCTGCGGCGGCGCCGGTCGATTGCCCAGGTGAACACGTAAGGAAGCGCCAGCGTCGCCAGCAGCTTCCTCGTCCGCGGGTCGTGCGCAGTCCCCACCAGCGCCAGTCCGTCGACGCCGCGCTCGGCGAATTCGCGCACCATTCGCGCCTCGGCATCGAGATCGAATTCATGGCAGGCCAGCAGCACCGTGTAGCCCGCCTGCTCGAGCGTTTTCTGCAGCATGTGCGTGCTGACGGCATAGATCGCATTGTCCAGCGTCGGAATCAGCGCGCCGATCGTCCGCGTGCGCCGCGTCGTCAGCGCGCGCGCCGTTCCGTCCGTCACGTAGTTCAGCTGGGCGATCGCGCGCTCGACTCGAACGCGGGTCGGCGCGCGCACGATCGCGGGTTGCGACAGCGCCCGCGACACGGTCGCGATCGACACGCCGGCCACTCGCGCGACGTCGCGCACGGTCGCGCCCGAGCGGCTGGCCGCCGGCTTCCGCGATCGCCGGGGCGACGTCGCGCGGCGGTCGAGCTGCGGCTTGCCGTCGCTCACGGGCGCAGGTTCCTGCCGGAATCCGGATCGAACAGATGCAGCCGCGACGGATCGAACGTGAGCCATACCGCGTCGCCGACGGCGAGCTGCGCGTCGGCCTTCACCTGGGCGGTCAGCTCCCGGCCGTCGCCGAACGACAGGTCGATCAGCTTCTCCGAACCGAGCAGCTGCACCAGCGACACCCGTGCGGCGATCGCGTCGTCCTGGCGCGACGGGTGCACGCGCAGATCCTGCGGCCGCACGCCGAGCAGAACCGGGCGATCGGCGCCGGCGGCAAGCGGCGACAGCGCGATCCGTGCGCGCGCGCCGTTGCCGCAGGCGATTTCGACCCGACCGTCGGCGATCGCCGCGCCGGCAACGAAATTCATCGGCGGGCTGCCGATGAAGCCGGCAACGAACGTGTTCGCAGGGCGGTCGTAGATCTCGGCCGGCGTCGCGTATTGCTGCACGACGCCCTGGTCCATCACTGCGATCTTGTCCGACATCGTCATCGCTTCGAGCTGGTCGTGCGTCACGTAGACGGTCGTGGCTTCGAGCCGAAGGTGAAAGCGCTTGAGCTCGCCGCGCATCGTCACGCGCAGCTTCGCGTCGAGATTCGACAGCGGCTCGTCCATCAGGAACAGCCACGGTTTGCGAACCATCGCGCGACCCAGCGCGACCCGCTGCCGCTGTCCCCCCGACAACTGCTTGGGCTTGCGATCGAGCAGGTGCTCGATCTCGAGCACGCGGGCGACCTCGCGGACCCGCCGGTCGATCTCGTCCCTCGGGGTGCCGCGGACCTTCAGCCCGTATCCGATGTTGCCGTGCACGTTCATGTGCGGGTACAGCGCGTAGCTCTGGAACACCATCGCCACGTCGCGCTTTCCCGGCGCAAGGTCGCTGACGCGCTGCGCGCCGTGGTAGATCGCGCCGCTCGATGCCGTTTCCAGACCGGCGAGGATCCGCAGCAGCGTTGTCTTGCCGCAGCCGCTGGGGCCGACCAGCGTGATGAACTCCCGCTCCGGGAACTCCAGGTCGACGTCCTTCAGCACCGGCACCGGGCCGAAGGACTTGTAGATGTGCTCGAGACGGATCGCCATTTCGATGCGCGCGTCAGCCCTTGACCGCACCGGCGCCGAAGCCGGCGACGAGGTGGCGCTGCATCAGCATGAACAGCACCGCCATCGGCACGGTCATCAGCACTGCCGACGCCATCATCAGTCCCCAATCGACGTGCACGCCCTCGAAGAAATGCATGACGCCGACCGTCAGCGGCAGGTTCTCGATCGAGTTGATGAACACGCGGGCGAACAGGAAGTCGTTCCACGACACGATCAGCGAGAAGATCGCCGCCGCGATGATGCCGGGCAGCGCGCTCGGCAGCACGATGTCGATGAACACCCGCAGGCGGCTCGCGCCGTCGATCATCGCCGCCTCCTCCAGCTCCACCGGTATTCCGCGGAAGAACGCCCACAGCAGCCACATCGAGAACGGCAGCGTGATCGACACGTAGCCGAACGTCAGGCTCCACAGCGTGTTCGTCAGCCGCAGCTCGCTCATCACCATGAACATCGGAAACACCAGGATGATCGACGGAATCATGTACCCGAGCAGGCTGAAGTACGGGATGATCCGCCGACCGCGGTACCGGAACCGGGTGACGCTGTAGGCGGCCAGCGTGCTGATCACGATGCTGATCGCGGTGCTGCCGACGCTGACGATCACGCTGTTGGCGAACCAGCTGGTGAAGTGCTGCGGCGCCGACGTCGTCGGCACGTAGGCCTGGTCGGCGCGGAAGTACTGCTGCTTGCCGGTGATCAGGTTGCGGTAGTTCTCGATCGTGAACTCCTGGGGGATCACGCGCGGCGGCGTCGCCATCACGTCCTTCGGCGGCTTGACCGAAGTCGACATCGCCCAGATCAACGGGAAGCACATCAGGAACGTGACCAGCAGCAGCGTCAGCCACGCGAGCGCGCTGCGGATCAGATCGAAAACCTTCATCGAGCGGACCTCACGCCGAATCGTCCTCTGCGAACCGGAACACCCGCATGTACAGCAGGCTTCCCGCGAACAGCAGCATCATCATCACGACGCCGGTCGCGGCGCCGACTCCCATCTTCAGGTTCGCGACCGACTGCTCGAACGAATAGATCGCGAGATTGAACGTCGAGGTACCCGGGCCGCCCTTGGTCAGCAGGTAGATCTCCTCGAACTTGTTGAAGGTCCAGATCGTGCGGAAGATCACGACGACGACCAGCACCTCGGCCAGCTGCGGCAGCGTGATGTCGACGAACCGGCGCAGTGCGCCGGCGCCGTCGACTTTCGCGGCGTCGTACAGCTCCAGCGGAATCGTCTGCAGGCGCGCGAGCACGCAGATCGTCACGAACGGCGTGTACTTCCATACGTTCAGCAGGATCGTCGACAGCATCGCCATGCTCGGCGTCGCCAGCCAGTAGACGTTGTCGTCGATCACGCCGGCGCCGCGCAGCGACCAGTTGACCACGCCGATCTCGGCATTGAGCATCCACTGCAGGATCAGCGCGATGACGACCGTCGGCACGATGTACGGAAACAGCAGCAGCCCGCGGAAGATCGAGATCCCGCGCAGCGGCAGATGCAGCAGCAGCGCGAGCGCCACGCCGATCACCGTCTGCAGCACGATCGATGCGAAGGTCCAGATGCCGCCTGCCGAAACGACTGCCAGAACAACGGGTCGGCAAAGATCGTCCGGAAGTTCTCGAGCCCGATGAATTCGCTGGCGTCCGGGCGCAGCGGATTGTGATCGTAGAACGCCAGCCGCACCGCCTCGGCGACCGGGTAGACCATGAAGATCAGCGCCGCGATCGCGAACGGAACGATGAACAGCAAGCCGATCCGGTTGTCGGCGACGGTCCAGTCGCTGCGTGGGGCCGACGCCGCCGGCGCGTTCCCGGCGGCACCCGCGGATCGAAGCTCCGGGACCTGGCCCGCGAGCGGCGAGCCGGGGCCGTCCGGCCCCGGCTGCGCGAGGCGCTGCGGCGACCGGCTCAGACGGCCCCTCCGAGCAGGCGCAGATTCTCCTTGCGCACGCGCTCGAGCTCGCCCGCGCCCCATTTCGCCGCGTCGGCGGCCTTCCAGTTGTCGACGACGACTTTCTGCACCGTCTGCGCGAGCACCGAACGGCCGTGGACGATGCCGGCGAGCGGGTTGACGCCTTGCAGCATCTCGTTCGCGGTCGACGACGAGTGCTGCAGCGAATTGACGTAGTAGTTCATGATCGTTTCCTTCTTCGTCTGGAAGAAGGGATGCGTCATCAGCTTCGGATCCTGCAGCACGTCCTTGTACACCGGCGACACGTTCGGCATCAGCGAATGGCAGTACCGCACCAGCCACTCGGGACTGGTCTGGTAGTACGCAAGCGCCGCCTTGACTTCGTCGACGAACTGGTTGTTGGACTTCGGAATGCACCAGCCCTGGAAGTCGTTCCAGTTGCTGCGCCGGCCGGTGCGCGGGTGGCGCGGATGGTTGAACGACTGCAGCGCGGCGAACACCGGCTTGTTCTCCTCGGCGGCCCGTCCGTACGGCCGGCCCCAGTAGTACGAGATCGCGGCGCGCCCGGTGACGATCGAATCGACGACCTCCAGGAAACTGTAGCTGACCGCGCCGCGCGGCATGTACGGCTGCAGCGACTTCAGGTACTCGAGCGCTTCGACCGTCTGCGGCGAGTCGAACACGACCTGGAACTTGTTCGCCGGATCGAACATCCGGCCGCCGGCCGAATGCAACAGCGACGCGAAGTGGTATTCGGTGCACAGGTTGCGCCCGAGCGCGAGCGAGATGCCCGCCATGTCCTTTTTCTTCTCGCTGACCGTCCTTGCGGCGTTGCGCATGTCGTCCCACGACCAGGTGTCGGGGTTGCCCAGGCCGAGCTCCTGGATCACGTCCATCCGCACGACCATCTGCGTGGCCTGGTGATGCGCCGGCAGCACGTACTGCTTGCCCTTCCACGCGCCCCAGTACTCCCACTTGACGCCGTCGACCAGCCGGTTGCGCCCGACCTTCTGCACGACGTCGTCGAGCGGCTCGAGCAGCAGGTCGGCCATCAGCTGCATCGCGATCGGCGATTCGACGCTGATGCAGTGCGCCGGGTTGCGGGCCGCCAGGTCGGTCATCAGCTTCACGTAGACGCTGTCCCACGACAGCGTCTCGAGCTTGAACGTCAGCCCCGGCGCGAACTGCTTCGCCCACTCGTTCATCGCGTCGACCGCGACGCCCGCATAGGGTCCCGGCTCGCCCCAGACGCGGACGGTGCCGGTCTTCGCCGACTTCTTCTGCGCCCACGCGGGCAGCGCGAGGCTCGTTGCGCCGAGTGCGCCTATCCCGGCCAGCAGATCGCGACGCGTGGACGATTGGATGTCGGAACCGGTGCTCTTGGGCATGATGACTCCTCCTCCGATGGGCGGACCGCGATCCGCAGTTGATCAGTTCAGCGCTCGGGCGCGTAACGCCGCTCGCGCACGTCGGCCGTGATCTGGTGCGCGAGCATTCCCTCGACTTCGCAGATGCGGCTCATCGCCGGGGCGATCCGGCGGCTCGCGTCCCGCGTCAGCCGTTGCCAGGTCACGGTCTTGATGAACTTGCCGACCCACAGGCCGCCGGTGTAGCGCGCCGCCTTGGACGTCGGCAGCGTGTGGTTTGTGCCAACGCCCTTGTCGCCGTAGGCGACGGTGCTCTCCTCGCCGACGAACAGGCTGCCGTAGTTCTTCAGGTTCGCGAGATACCAATCGTCGCACGCAGTCATCACTTCCAGATGCTCGGGCGCATATTCGTCGGCGACCGCGACGGCTTCCTCGTGCGAGTCGACGACGCAGACCTCGCCGTGGTCCCGCCACGCGGGTTCGGCGGTCTTGCGGGTCGGCAGCGTTTGCAGCTGCCGCTCGACTTCGGCCAGCACCGCCGCGC
>DATLGW010000814.1:0-2444 GCA_035540315.1 Burkholderiaceae bacterium
CGTCGGCGGCGCTGAATGCGCCGCCGCGATCGGCGTCGCGAAAACCAGCGCCGCGGCGAAGACGGGACCGCGCACGCGCTGCATCGGCGCGATCCGCAGCCGCGCGCGAACGCGCGGCGCCGAGCGCAGCGCTGCCGCCATCGTCTTGCAGCGGCGCTCAGCGCGGGTCATAACGAACGCCGACGAAACCGGCGCGCGGCGCCGCGTTGTAGCCGGCGACGGTTTCGTAGCGACGATCCCCGGCGTTGGCGATGCGCGCGAACAGCGCGACCTCGCGCGAGACCCGATATTGGGCGCCGAGGTTCACGACGCCGTAGCCGGCCATCGGTTCGTTCGCGGTATCGAAACGGCGGCCCTGCGCAACGAGCTCGGTCCACAGCGTCCACGGACCGTGCGCGTAATCGGCGCCGATGACCGCGATCCTTCCCGCGCGCCGCGCCAGCCGCGTCGTGTCGTGCGCGCCCGTCACCGGGTCGATCCGCTCGCCCTCGGCGCGCTGCAGCGTCAGGTGGCCGCGCAGCGTCAGCGCACCCAGGGGCTGGCGTGCATCGAAGGCGACGCCGCGGTTTCGCGCGCGGTTCAGGTTCGTCGGCACGAAGGCCGAATCGAGCTCGATCGCGTCGCGAATCCGGTGCGCGAACAGCGTCACGCGATACAGCGCGCCCCCGGGGCGCCAGTCGATGCCGGCCTCGGCACCGCGTGCGCGCTCCGGCCGCAACGCCGGATTCGATCCGAACGGGTTGTACAGATCGTCGAAGGTCGGCGCGCGAAATGCGCTCGCAACCGCCGCGCGCAGCCGCCACTGGGGCGCGAACCGATAGCCGTACGCAAGGCTGCCGGTGTTCGCGGAGCCCACGTCCTCGATCCGGTCGTGCCGCAGCTGTGCCTTGAGCTGGTGATCTCCGAACTCGCGGTCCCAGCCGCCGAGCACCGAATCGATCGCACGCCGATCCTGCGCGTATGGAAACGGTCCGCTCGTCAGGCCCTCGCCGCCGATTCGCTGCACTTCGCGCTCCAGCCCGAAGCTGGCGCGACCGCCCCAGGCGTCGACGGTGTTGAACCACGACAGCCCCGTCGTCGACGTCTTCGGAGCGAACGCGAACGCCCGGAACTCGTAATCGATGTCGGTGCGCCCGAGCCTCAGCTGCGTATGCCAGCGTTGCGTCGGGTTGCCGCGCAGCGACAGCGTCGACGCCCGCGTCGCATAGTCGATCACCGCCTGCTGCGGCGTCGTGAACGCATCGTCGTATTCGGCCCTGCCGCGGTTGACGAGCGTCGTCAGCGCGATCTCCCATTGCGCCGACAGCCGATGCGCGACGCTGAGGTTCGCCGAGGTCTGCCGGTTGCCGTCGCGATCGGGCTGGAAATGCGGGCTCGCCGGGTTCGTCGCGTCGAACCCGGCGGTGCGTTCGTGTCCGAGCAGCAGGTTGAACCGGGTGTCGCCGCTGCGTCCGCCGTAGCCGGCCGACAGCTCGCGCGTGTCCATCGAGCCGATCGTCGCCGAGCCGTACGCGCGCGGCGGCCCGTCGAGACGCCGCGTGAAGATATGGATCACGCCGCCGATCGCGCCCGAGCCGTACAGCGGCGAGGCCGGACCGCGGACGATCTCGATGCGCTCGATCGCGGTGGTCGGCATGAACTCGAGGTTCGCGCCGCCGGAGGTCGGATTCTCGATCCGCATGCCATCGATCAGCACGACCGACTGCGCAGTCTTGGTTCCGCGCAGGAAAACGCCGGTCAGCGTGCCGCGGCCTCCTGCCTGCGCGATCTCGACGCCCGCCGCGTGCAGCACGTCGATCAGCGAGGCGCCGACCGAGCGCTCGATCGTCGGCCGGTCGATCACGATCACGTCGGACAGCGTGCGGCGCGGATCCTCTTCGATCCGGCTGGCGGTGACGACGACTTCGGCGAGCGCCGGCGCGCCCGCGGTCTGTGCCGGCGCTGCGCCGGCGAATGCGGCGGACGCGGCGGCTGCGAATGCGCACGGCGACAGCCGGCGCGTCGCACTGCGACGATGACGTTCCCAGTTCGGTTTCATCAGCAAAGCCCATTGCCGCTTGCGCGGCTCAATGACTCGCCCACCCGCGAGCCGATCGACGACAGCGGCGCCCGACACCCGTCGCTCCGGGCGTAAGCGCCTCCCTATCGGCCGGTATCCGGGCTGACAGAACGATCGCGCAGGGGCGCGATCCCGCCGCATCGCCTTCCCGATCGCGCCAGCCGTTGCAGGGCAAGCGCGCTCAGTGGCTCATCGATGCGGCGACCACGAAACGTGGATCTGCTGACCGTTGCGGGGGCAGCACAGGCTGGCGTCGGCGGCGCGTCGGCCGCGGTCGACTTCCTGTTTCCCGTTTAACTTCGCGTCACGAAAGCACGCGAGGCACCGATAGCGAAGCGATTGTAATTCGGCGCGCGCGGCGATGCGAGCAGCGCTTGCGGCCGCT
>DATLGW010000815.1:0-5526 GCA_035540315.1 Burkholderiaceae bacterium
GTCACCGTCTTGCCGGACCCGGACTCGCCGACCAGCGCGAACTTCTGGCCGCGGCCGACGTCGAACGACACCTGGTCCACCACCCGGACCGCGGTTCCGGTGCCGACGAACTCCACCGTCAGCGCATCGACCTTCAGCAGCGGCTCGGTCATCGCGTCAGCCTCGCCGGGTGTCGAGCGCCGTCCGCAGCGCCTCGCCGATGAAGATCAGCAGCATCAGCATCAGCACCAGCGTCGCGAACGTCGGCAGCGTGATCCACCACGCATCCAGGTTCGCCTTGCCCTGCGCGAGCAGCTCGCCCAGGCTCGGCGTCGTCGGCGGCACGCCCAGCCCCAGGAAGTCGAGCGCGGTCAACGCGAGCACCGCGCCGCTCATGCGAAACGGCATGAACGCGATCACCGGCGTCAGGCTGTTCGGCAGCACGTGCTTCCAGATGATTCGCCGATCCGACAGCCCGAGCGCCCGGGCCGCCGTCACGTATTCGAGGTTGCGGTTGCGCAGGAACTCCGCGCGAACGTAATCGGACAATCCCATCCATCCGAACAGCGACAGGATCGCGAGCAGGATCAGGATGCTGGGCTGGAACAGCGACGCGAAGATCAGCAGCAGGTACAGCTCCGGCATCGAACCCCAGACTTCGATGAAGCGCTGGAACGCCAGATCGGTTCTGCCGCCGAAATAACCCTGGATCGCGCCGGTCAGGATGCCGATCACGACGCCGATCGCGGTCAGCGCGAGTCCGAACAGAACCGACAGCCGGAAGCCGTACAGCAGCCGCGCCAGAATGTCGCGGCCGCGATCGTCGGTGCCCAGCAGGTTCGCTCGCGACGGCGGCGCCGGGTTCGGGCTGGGGGCGAAATAGTTCAACGTGTCGTAGCGGTACGGGTTGAGCGGATAGATCGCCCAGTTGCCGTCGCGCGACAGCCGCTCGCGAATGTACGGATCGAGGTAGTCGGCCGCGGTCGGGAAGTCGCCGCCGAACGTCTTCTCGGAATACGTGTTCCACAGCGGGTAATACGTCTGCCCTTCGTAGCGGACGACGAGCGGCCGATCGTTCGACAGCAGCTCGGCGAACAGGCTGACGACGAACAGCGCGCAGAAGATCCACAGGCTGACGTAGCCGCGCCGATCGTTGCGGAAACGTCGCCATGCGCGCTGTCCCGGCGACAGCGACGGTGGCGTTTCGGCCGGTTCGGCGCCGTCGGGCAGCGCCGGCTTGTCCGCGGGCAGCGGAACCGCGCTCACCCGGCGGCTCCGAACTTCACGCGCGGGTCGACCCACACGTAACACAGGTCGGTCACGAGCTTCGTGAACAGCCCGATCAGCGTGAACAGGTACAACGTGCCCATCACGACCGGATAGTCGCGCCGCATCACCGATTCGTACGACAGCAGCCCCAGCCCGTCGAGCGAGAACAGCGTCTCGATCAGCAGCGACCCGGCGAAGAACGCGCCGATGAACGCCGCAGGGAATCCGGTCACCAGCGGGATCAGCGCGTTGCGGAACACGTGCTTGTAGAGCACCTTGCGATCCTCCAGGCCCTTGGCGCGCGCCGTCAGCACGTACTGCTTGCGGATCTCCTCGAGGAAAACGTTCTTTGTCAGCATCGTCGTGACCGCAAAGCTGCCGACCACCATCGCAGTCACCGGCAGCGCGATGTGCCACAGGTAATCGAGCGCCTTGCCGATCAGCGTCAGCTCGGCGAAGTTGTCGGAGGTCAGGCCCCGCAGCGGGAAGATCTGCCAGAACGAGCCGCCGGCGAACAGCACCAGCAGCGCCAGCCCCAGCACGAAGCTCGGAATCGCATAGCCGATCAGGATCGCGGTGCTGGTCACGAGGTCGAAGCGGGTGCCGTGCCGGACCGCTTTCGCGATCCCGAGCGGGATCGACACCAGATACGACAGCAGGAACGTCCAGATGCCCAGGCTGATCGACACCGGCAGCTTCTCCTTGACCAGCTCCCACACCGACTTGTGGTGGTAGTAGCTGGTGCCGAGGTCGAAACGCGCAAACCGCTGCAGCATCTCCCAGAAGCGCACGTGCGCGGGTTTGTCGAAACCGTACAGCGCCTGGATCTGCTTCAGGCGCGCCTCGTCGACGCCCTGGCGCCCGCGGTAGCCGGAGTCGGACACGGCGACCTCGCCGCCGCCGACGCCGCGGCCCCGCAGCTCCTGCATCAGCTGCTCGACCGGCCCGCCCGGGACGAACTGGATCACCGTGAACGTGATCAGCAGGATGCCGAGCAGCGTCGGCACCATCAGCAGGATGCGCTTGGCGATGTAGCCGAGCACGTCAGCGCCCTGCGCTTTCAGCGGCAGCGCCCGCCGCCGCCGGCGGCCGCGTCTTGCCGCCGCGATCGGCGACCCACCAGGTCTTCAGCATCCAGCCCGACGCGCCGTAGTACTTCGGCAGCGTCGCCGGATATCCGAACCGGTCCCAGAACGCGACGCGGTGCGCGGCCGCATGGAAGTGCGGCACCATGTAGTAGCCGTGGCGCAGCACGCGATCGAGCGCACGGGCCGCAGTCACGAGCTCGGCGCGGGTTTCGCTCTGCAGCAGCCGCTCGACCAGCGCGTCGACCGCCGGATCCCGCACGCCGGCCAGGTTGTCCGACCCCGGCTGGCCGGCAGCGGCCGCGGTGAATCGCTCGATCAGCTCGTTGCCCGGCGTCGGGCTGGCCGGCAGCAGCTGGACCATCACGTCGAAATCGAAGTTGTCGCCGCGCTGCTGGTACAGCACCGGGTCGGTCACCCGCAGCGTCGGACGGATCCCCAGCTTCTCCAGGTTGCGCGCCCACGGCACCGCGATGCGCTCGAGCGAGCGCGAGTACGACAGGATCTCGAACGCGAACGGCGCGCCCTGCGCATTGCGCAGCACCCCGTCCTCACCGACGCTCCAGCCGGCCTGCTGCAGCAGCGCCATCGCCTGGCGCAGGTTCTCGCGCAGCGACGCCGGCGCCGCGGTCGCCGGCGGCACCGGCACCTCGCCGAACACTGCGGGGTCGACCTTGTCCTCGATCGATCGCAACAGCGCAAGCTCGTCGCCTTCGGGACGACCGGTCGCGACCATCTCGCTGTTGGTGAAGTAGCTCGGGCTGCGTTCGTACTGGCCGAAGAACACCTGCCGGTTCATCCACTCGAAATCGAACGCCAGCCCCAGCGCCTGGCGCACGCGCGCGTCGGCGAACAGCGGCCGGCGCGTGTTCATCACGAAGCCCTGCAGCCCCGCCGGGTTCGAATGCGCGAACTCGCGCTTGTGGATCCGCCCGTCGCCGTAGCGCGGACCGACGTGGCCGCGAGCCCAGTTGCGCGCCGAGTTCTCGGCGATCCAGTCGAAGGCGCCGGCCTTGAAACCCTCGAGCCGCGCGGTCTCGTCGCGGAAGTACTTGTAGACGACCCGGTCGAAGTTGAACATGCCGCGGCGCACCGGCAGATCCTTGCCCCAGTAGCCGGGATCGCGGCGAAAGCTGATGTTGCGGCCCCAGTCGACGCGCTCGATTCGGTACGGCCCGCTGGCGATCGGTTCTTCCTGGATGATCTGGTCGAACGGCTTGCCCGCGCCCCACTTGCGGGAGAACACCGGCAATCCTCCCAGGATCATGTGCAGCTCGTGGTTGCGCCGCTTGAACTCGAAGCGGATCGTGCGCTCGTCGACGACCACCGCGCGCTCGACGTCGGCGTAATAGTTCGCGAACCGCGGGTGCGCGAGCTTGGACAGCAGCATCTCGAAAGAATGCTTGACGTCCTCGGCCATGACCGGGTCGCCGTTGTTGAACCGCGCCTTCGGGTTCAGCGTGAACGTGATCGACAGCCCGTCGTCTGCGAACTCCATCCGCTCGGCCAGCAGCCCGTAGATCGAGAACGGCTCGTCCTCGCTCTGCTCGGCCAGCGTCTCGAACATCAGCAGCCCGACGCCGGCGGCCACGATGCCTTTCAGCGTGAACGGGTTCAGCTTCTCGAACGAGCCGAAGCCGTCGAGCGTCACGGTGCCGCCTTTCGGCGCCGCCGGATCGACATAATCGAAGTGCTTGAAATCGGGTGGGTACTTCGGCTGGTCGCCCCACGCCAGGCCGTGTGCGGCATTCGCCGCGACAGGCAACAGGGCCAGCAAACCGAGCACGAGCCCGAACAACGCCCGTGCGACAATAATCATCGGCCGGAATTCTAATGGAGATTTCGCATGTTGCTCGCCGGAAAGCGAATCCTGATCGCCGGGCTGCTGTCGAACCGCTCGATCGCGTACGGGATCGCGAAAAGCTGCCGGGCGCAAGGAGCGGAACTGGCCTTCACCTATCAGAACGATCGTTTCCGCGAGCGGATCGGCGATCTCGCCGCCGAGTTCGACTCGAAGCTGACCTTCCCATGCGACGTCGCCGAGGACGCCCAGATCGAGGCGCTGTTCTCCGGACTGCGTGACGCGTGGGGCCGGCTGGACGGTCTGATCCATGCGATCGCGTTCGCTCCGCGCGAGTCGATCGCCGGCGATTTCGTCGAAGGCGCCAGCCGCGAAGCGTTCCGGATCGCGCACGACGTGTCCAGCTACAGCTTCGTCGCCCTTGCCCGCCAGGCCTTTCCTCTGATGAACGAGCGCGGCGGCGCGATGCTGACGCTGACCTACCTGGGAGCCGAGCGCGTGGTCCCGAACTACAACACGATGGGGCTGGCGAAGGCGTCGCTCGAGGCGTCGGTGCGCTACCTCGCCGACAGCCTGGGTCCGCGCGGCGTTCGCGTGAACGCGATCTCGGCCGGACCGATCAAGACGCTCGCCGCCTCCGGAATCAAGGGATTCTCGAAGATCCTCGATCACGTCGCCGCCAATGCGCCGTTGCGGCGCAACGTGACGCTCGAGGACGTCGGCAACGCTGCCGCGTTCCTGATGTCGGACCTGGCGTCGGGCGTCACCGCCGAAGTGATCCACGTCGACGGGGGCTTCTCGCGGCTTGCAGGCGGAATGCGCAGCGTCGCCGAGGAATGAGCCTCGCGCGGCCACGATCGGCCGCGTCGCCCCAATCCTGCCGAAACGGAGACCCGATGACCGCGACCGGCTGGCATACCCATGAGGTGCTGAACCAGGCGCCGGAACTCGCCGACTACAACCTGTACCGCCATCATCCGGCGCTGCGCGAGGCGGTCGAGCGCGAAGGCGCGGGCTGGGCGGCAGCGCGGCTCGACGCGCTGGGCAGCGAGTTCGGACGCCGGCACTGGAGCGAGCGAGCGGCGCTGGCGAACCGGCATCCGCCGGAGTTCCGGCCTTTCGATCGCTACGGTCATCGGATCGACGCAGTCGATTTCCACCCGGCTTACCACGAGCTGATGCAGCTGGCGATCGGCAGCGGCCTGCACTGCAGCCCCTGGGCCGAGCCGGGACCGGGAGCGCAGGTTGCGCGCGCAGCAGCGTACCTGATGTTCGGCGAGGTCGAAAACGGCGTTCAGTGCCCGGTGACGATGACGTTCGCGGCGACGCCGGCGCTGCGGCGCAATCCGGCGCTGTGGCAGCGCGTGGGCAACAAGCTGCTGGCGCGCGACT